>CAYGFI010000220.1:0-6426 GCA_964349045.1 uncultured Chitinophaga sp. | reverse complement strand
GATATCGTCTCCATGAGCGAATCGAATATTTATCAAAAAATCTTGTCTCCATTTCTTTTATAATTTATTTTACCCTTAACAAAATATATGACTTTCTGATAAACAGTTTTTTACACCAATTTGTAATCTCTTTTCATCGAGCAGCACTAGTTGACCCGAGGCAGTCATTCCCGAAGGAGAGTTAATTTTACCTGTATATTTCAACCCGGTTTGATTATAAATGAAATCTTTTAACCTAACATGTCCAATCTTCTCATTATCATTTTCACCTGATGTTTTCACAATTTTCCCGTAATATTTGTTGTCTTCTTTATATATTTCAATCTCACGGGAGTTGCCTGTAAATTTCCATTTCCCAATGATTTCGTCACTTTGGGCATATAGTGAAAAAGAAGAAGCAAATAATACTATGTAAACAAAAAAGATTTTCATAAAATATCGTTTTTACGATTATTGTGGTTCAAATTTAATCTGACTGTTTAGACGATAAAAGTAAAGAAAGAGTGAAGCGGACAAAAAAGAGGGTGAATATTAGCGGAGTCTAACTGTCCGACAACCAGTTTAAAATATTTATGGAATTATGATTGATTTACAGAACTATCTCTCGAAAGTTTAAGAAACATATCTGCATAAGTTCTTCTTCCTGAAATGGTGAAAGAACCTTTATTCTTTACGATTGGTCCGTCTATTTTTAAACGTGAAGAAATTAGGCCAATCCCTCCTTCAACTCCGAAATTTTGATTGTTACCATCCTGCATTTTAATGTCTAATACAGAAGAGAGGCGACCACCATATTCAGCTGGTTGACTGCCTTTATAAAGTGTCACATCTTTTAATGCATCGGAATTGAACACAGAAAAGAACCCTAAAAGGTGGGAAGCGTTGTAAACTGTTGCTTCATCTAATAAGATTAAATTTTGATCCGCAGCGCCACCACGAACATAAAATCCACTATTCCCTTCTCCGGCTGCCTTTACTCCAGGTGTTAACTGAATTGTTTTCAGGATATCTTTTTCGCCAAATATTACAGGTATTTTTTCTATCGCTTTTGTATCTATTTTTTCAACTCCCATTTGTGTTTTGGTAATGTTTTCATCTTGCCTTTCTGCACTTACAACCACTTCTTCCAATTCGTTCACCTTTTCGTTAAGCGTGAAATTAAATTTTGTGTTTTGTCTTAAGTCTATTGTAACCGATTTTGGTTCGTATCCTATAAATTGGGCAGTAACTGTGTAATTGCCTTCACGAATTGTGATGGAGTAAAAACCATAAGCATTAGTAGCTGTGCCAACAGTTTGTAGTTCTTTAATAAATACTGTGGCACCAATTAATTCTTCTCCTGTTTTTTCGTCTTTTACATAACCGCTTATGGTATATTCTGTTTGAGCGTACATGGAAAAACCAAATAAGCAGAATATTGCTAAAATAAATAATCCCCTTTTTTTCATCCTTTTTATTTTGAAGGGGTAAAATTATAAACAGGCACCTGCATTTTTAATAATAAATAACCGAAGCGGACAAAAAGGAGTGCGAGATATTCATTTGAAAAATTTAACTACACGATAACCAGTTCAAAAAATCTCTGGATTTTTCTTTGCTAATAATGATTTTTTCTTTGAAAGGTATAATAAGGCTTACTGATAACTTGCGGGCGAAATACTGGGAAGCATTTGTTATGGATTTGCGATTGATTAAAAATTGTCTGTTGGCCCTGTAAAAATCACTTCCTGTAATTTTTTCCAATTCTTCAAGTGTTTTATTTATGGAGTATTGTTTTTGGTCAAAAGCTAAGAGATGTGTAACTTCATATTCAATGTAAAATAGAGCGATATCATCAAGTTTTACCGGTATAATATTGTCTTTTTGGTAAACTAAAACTGAAACCTGTTTTTGATTTTTTCTGCCTTCCAATAGATCAAGTATTGTTTGGTATGATGGTATATTGTTAATGAAACTATGCTTTAGCTCTTCGTATTTATTTAGCGATTCCTGAATTGTTTTTTTGGTAAACGGTTTTAAAATGTAGTCAATTCCATTTGCTTTAAATGCCTTTAAAGCATATTCATCATAAGCCGTACAAAAAATTACCGGAGAGTTGATTGAAATTTTATTAAATATTTCAAAACTTAAGCCATCACCTAATTGTATATCGCAAAATATCAAATCTGGCTTTTCACTTATTTGAAAATACGAAACAGCTTCTTTAACAGACTGTAAACTTGCCATAATTTGTGCCTTTGCATCAACTTTTAAAATGGTTTCGGCCAGATCGTCTGCAGTATGTTGCTCATCTTCAATAATTACTATTTTCATCATTAAGAATTTTTATACTTACAGAAAATTGATTAGCTGTTGTATGAATAATGATTTCATCGCCCGATAAAATTTTGTACCGTTCGGCAAGATTTGTCAAGCCTGAACCCGTTGTCGTTTCCGTAATTAATTTAGGTTGCAGGTTGTTGATAACCGTAATTCTGCTTTCCTCATATTTTATTTGTATTTGCAAAGGTGATTCGTTGGTTAAAGCATTATGCTTGATCGCATTTTCAGATAATAGTTGAAGTGAAAATACAGGAACAAATCCTGTCAGGTATATTTCTTCAGGAATATCTATGCTAAATTGTAAAGCTTCACCGTATCGTATCTTCTGCATCTCCAGGTAATCAAGGCACATTTTAAGTTCATCTTTTACCTTTACAATATTATCATTTCCTGCTGAAACAGATGCCCTCAGAAAATCAGACAACCTTATGAGATAATCTTCTGCAACATCAGGTGATTTGTTTATCAGAGATTTGAGCGTATTTAAAGAGTTGAACAGAAAATGCGGATGAATTTGTTGTTTTAACTGCTGGTTTAACGCTTCGCTGTTTTTTAATTTCAACTGGGCATTTTCAATTTCAATTTTTGTTTTTTTCTCTTTAAGTAAGATTAAGTCAAGTATAATTAAAATAACCGTATTTAGAGAAATAGCCATAACAATAGTTGCGTATGGAGAATGGGATTGGCTTATCTCGCAATTCGCATTTAAACCGGAAAAAATTAATTTACGCATTCTCATTGCAACCATAATAAAAGAAGCTGATAGTAAATAGCTTAAAAAGTATCTTAGTATATTGAAAGATTCTTTCCGGAATTCAAATTTTCTCCAGAAATAAATAAGGAAAATATTAATTACCCAGGCAAAAAAGATGATTAGTGTGATCGATAGAACAGCTCTCGGGTATATATTGTAAGATACAGTCCTTATTATGAACATTGGAGTAATAGCTAATATCCCTATTAAAGGCGAAGTATAGAGTGCTACTTTTAAAATCTTTTTTATGTTTGCATTCATTTTCATTACAATGCAAATTTAGATTTTTATTCCGGCTTTAAGTCTTATTAAACATCTTAAGCAGCCATAATCAACTTTGTAATGGACAAATTCAAATGCAAAACACTATCTGTTGAAAAAATGACGGTGGGGTTATAAAAATGGCTTAAAGTAAGCTTCATTAACACCTGCTGCCAGTGGTAAACCTGCTCCACTTGTTCGTTTTACCCTGTAAACAATACCCGCTGTTTCCAATAGATCCAGTGCCTCTTTCATGTCTCTTGATTTATTGGCTGATTTCCAAGGTAAATGGAAGAAAATATTGGCTAATAATCAAAGTTATAATTGCAATTTATTGGACAAAATACAAGGTGGATTGTATGTTTTTACATCATATAATGTGTGATGTTTTATTCCTCTCTTTGCCTTTCGGATCTCAGCGTGATACAGAATGACCAAATCCAGGATTAAAGTATTTAGTTTGATGCGCTTCCAAACAAAGCATTTGATGACGCATGTCATCTCTTGATGTAAGCTTTCAACCCGTCTGAAAAAATAAAACCCTCCTGCTTTAGCGGGAAGGCTTTTTCTTTTGTCGGGGTAGCAGGATTAGCTTCGCTGATCCTGGTTGGGGGGTGTTCTAAAAGAAAAAGCCTTCATTCGCCTCGCTGTCGCTCGCTCACTACTGCTTTATTTTTCCATCCGCTTTTGAAAGCGAGCTTTCAACGCGTCTGAAAAAATAAAGCCCTCCCGCTATTGCGGGAAGGCTTTTTCTTTTGTCGGGGTGGCAGGATTCGAACCTGCGACCCCCTGGTCCCAAACCAGGTGCGCTACCGGACTGCGCTACACCCCGAAATATTACCGGTTTTTCTTTTTTTAAAGGGAGTGCAAATCTAACATTATAATAGATAATGCACAAATATTGTTTAATAAAATCCATAATTGCCAGTCTGAATGAAAAAAAAATGCTGAAATTAATCTTATACCTCATTTTTGCATTCCTCAGACCAGTTTGAGGAAGCTTTTATAATTCCGGCATTTTCAGACTATTTTTCATGATAAATCCCTTGATCAAAAACCAATATCTTAAAAATGATTCCGGTCAAATATTACTGATCTTTTATATTAATCCGGATTTTATAATTTATTAATGAGATGTGTAAAACTGTTGTGGCGCAAGGACGGAATGTTCATCAATTATACGAAATTTTCAATACTTGACGGTTTTATATATCTTTGTTAAAAACAAATTAATATGGAATCTATAAGAATTGAAATTCTAAATCCAAAAGCAAAAAGTCTGATTAAAAACCTTGCGGATATGGATTTGATCAGGATAAAAAAAGAAAAAGTAAAATCTGAGTTTTCAGAATTACTTAATAGATTAAGAATGCATTCAGGAGACGCTCCATCTATAGAAGAAATTACCAAGGAAGTGGAATCGGTTAGAAAAGCCCGATAAAAAGGCCAAGGTTGAAAAAATATTTCTCAAAAAGTGATATCAGCCAGCTCATTCAGATAATTGACCTGTACGGAATACTTATAAAAGTCAAATCCGAAATAAACCTATGTCGCGACCTTAAAGACAATTTCCTTTTGAATTTGGCAGTTGACTCTGATGCAGACTTTTTAGTCACTGGCGACAAGGACTTATTAGAAATCAAAAAAATCCAAAACACAAAAATTCTGACCATAAGGGACTTGATCGGTAATTATTCCTGAAACTTCAGGCATGCCACGCCACTCAGCCTGAAATCCACTCCTGTTTCCACAGGAAGTCCCGTTTCAGTATCAATCCCGAAAACCGAAATATTCCCCGATCTCTGGTTCCCCACCAGAATATATTTCCCGGAGGGATCAATCACAAAATTTCTCGGCCAGTCGCCACCACAGGATGTTTGTCCTGCCAGGTCCAGCAACCCGTCGCTGTTGATCCTGAAGGTAACAATTGAATTTTCACCCCTGTTTGAACCGTATAAAAAATCTCCGTTCTTTGAAAGATGAATGTCTGCGCAAAAGCTTTGTTCATCAAAACCTTCCCGTAAAGTTGAAAGGTTCTGAATTGGGGTGAGTTCTCCGTTTGCGTCAACCTTAAAAACTGAAACACTTGAATTGAGTTCGTTAATAACATACATCATGGTTCCATCCTGATTAAATACAAAATGCCGCGGTCCGGATCCTTCCGGTAGATTTGCAATTCCGTTCTGAATTTCCTGCAACCGGCCTTCAATGCTGTCAAAATTAAATATTACAATCCGGTCCAATCCAAGGTCAGTCAGGTAAACTAACTTTCCTGAGGGACAATACATTATCATGTGAGGATGAGAAACCTTTCCCTCATTAGCTTCGAAAAAAATTGAATTTGTAATTTTTTCGGGAATTCCCTTTTCATTTAACTTAATTACAGTGACTGAACCTCCGGTATAATTAGCTAGAAATAAAAAATCCTCACCGGGAGATAAAGAGATGTAACAAGGACTCCCGTCGGGCACACCAAATTCATTTACTTTCTCAATGGAGCCTGCTGTGGCATCATATTTTAAGGTTGTCACACCGCCACCCCGGGAACCATTAAAATTCATAATCTCATTGGCAGCATAGATTAATTTATGTTTTTTTGAAAAGCAAAAATAGGAAGGGTTTGGACCTGCATCTGATTCAGATATGAAAACTAATGATCCATCTACCTGATTCAACTCTAAAAGTTGGAATCCTTTCTGACCGGTTTCGGTAAATTTTCCAACAAAAAGCCTCACAGTATTCTTTTCACCCGAACATGAAAACAACACTACTAATAAAAGTACATAAAAACCAATTTTGCTTTTCTTCAACAGAATCGGAATTTTCAAATTTTCAAATTGTCACATTGTCAAATTTCAAATTGCCACATTGTCACATTGTCAAATTTTCAAATTGATCCACTTCCCTGTAAGCCTGAATCAATCTTACTTCACCTTCCTTACCTTTAATACTGATCCCATGTTCCATGCAGATAACACCCTGATAATTCTTGCTGTGGATATGTTTGAATACATTTTTATAGTTTATCTCACCTGTTGTAGGTTCCTTTCTTCCCGGGTGATCTCCGCAATGAAACGCGGCAATCTCGC
>CAYGFI010000219.1:1456-6461 GCA_964349045.1 uncultured Chitinophaga sp. | reverse complement strand
TCTTTCATCCTTGAAGGTATTTATTTATATTTACGCACGCCTCGTGGCGCACCAATGAACGCACAATTAACAAATGTAAAACTACGTATTAGTATTATCAGGCTTTAACCGGAATGTAACAATTCATTCATATATTGTAACAAACTCCATAAAAACTGCACTGGAATATATGAGGTACTGATTCAGAATTAGATAGGCATTTTCGATAATGTAACAAAATTTAATTGTAATATAACATACTTCCCGGTTTTTGCACATATATGAATTCACATTTCATATATTTACGCAGGATGGAATTGAAATCAAAGCCGACAGAATATTCATTATGTTTAAAGCAAAACGTTTCTTTATAAAACATTTCGTATTGATTCTATTGCTCCTATGGCATATCAGTACGAACGGCTTAGCACAGTTGGATTTTAAAAGTTTAACGGTAAATGACGGGCTTTCACAGCATGATGTTAGCTGCATATTGCAGGATAGCTACGGGTTTATCTGGATCGGAACATACGATGGGCTGAACCGCTTTGATGGTTATAACCTTGAGAACTACTCTTCATTAACTAACAACCCTGAAAGTATTTCTGGCAATCGTATTATCTCCTTATTCGAAGATTCTAAAAAACGTTTATGGATTGGCACTGACGGAGAAGGTTTGAATTATTTCGACCTGAAAACGGAACGATTTGTACGTGTAAAAACACCAACCGGATATGAAGTTGTTCATGACTTCGTTGAAGATGAAGATGGAGATATACTCGTTGCAACCTCAAATGGTGTACTTGAAATTAAACAAAGTGATCCCCAGCCTACTCCCGAATTGCTACAGTTGCCGTTAACCGGACTGAGAATAAATAAGATTGTAGCAAGCAGTTCCGGAATCTACTTCGCAACTAATAATGGGATTTGGCATTTGCAAAATAATAACTGCCGCCAAATTGAGGCTACAAGAGATTATTTTATTACCTCATTAACATCAGACCAGGATGAAAAAATTTGGGGAGGTTCTCAGGGGTTCCTGATCTGCATATCATATCGGGATGGAACTTTTAACCTTAATAACTTAAAGATCTCCAGCGATATTGAAATTGTTTCCCTATGTTCCTCGGAAAATAATATCATTTGGACCGGCACATTAAACCATGGCATTTTAAAAGTTGATGCTTCCGGGATGAAGATTATCGAAAACATTACAAATGCAAATATAAAATACAGAAGCCTGTTAAATAACAGCATTCCTTCACTATATTGCGATAACTCAAATACGCTGTGGGTTGCCAACCGGCAAGGTGTTTGCTATGCATCTTTATTACCCAATAATTTCGCACATATCAATTTAAACATCGATCCATATTCATCGCAACATATCCAGGCTCTTCTGTTTAACCATGAGAATCTCTATTTCGGTATGCAAAACGGTGGTTGTTATCTTTACAATATTAAGAGTCAGGAAACAAAAAAATTAGAGCTGCCTGAGAACATCTTTCCTATTAAGTTCTACAAATTTGATGATCTTATTTACCTGACAAGTAATCTTGGCATATTCCATGCCCAGGAAAACAGCCTGAAGTTCAAACATCTTTCAATAATTACAGGTAATGAAGTAAGCCAGGCTCAAAATATCTTTTCAATGTGCCGCGACCATGTCGGGAACTTCTATTATGGAGCGTATAGCGGTTTGATTATACAAACAAAAAATAAATGTGACTGGGCACACAACCTTTATGATCAGACCAAGCTGCTTGCAAATAAACGTATTTTTACTGTTTTTTACGATGATTCATCCCGTTGCATATGGGTTGGAACCATTTCTGAAGGTATATATAAAATAAACCTGACTGAAGAGGGAAAAGTACAGGCCCTGGAATTTTACCATAGGTCCATGATGAACGATTACCACATCGCCAACAATGCAATCTGGTGCTTTTATAAAGATCGGAAGGACAATATATGGGTGGGAACCGATGCTGGTTTATTATTAAAACAAAATGGATCAAATAAGTTTAGGCAAATCTACTCACCGGCGATAATTGACAGAAAAATAATGGCCATCATCGAGGATGATCAGGGCCAGTTATGGTTGAGCAATTCTCAGGGAATTATTATGTATGATCCCAATTCAGAAAAGGTAGAAGAATACTCCTATAACGACGGATTATCTACTAGTACGTTCACCGAAGCTGTTGATAAAGATGAGGAAGGAATTATCTACTTTGGGAGTATAAATGGAATCAATTCATTTAATCCCTCCGTTATTAACAAAAGTACACAAGTTAACAATGTTTTCTTTACCGGAGTTAAAGTTCATCAGAAGTATGTTGCACCCAACGTACCCTTTCTGGGTAGTACCATCCTGTCAGAATCGATCAACGAAACAGATACAATGAGGTTAAGCTACCGGCAAAACAATTTTTCCTTTGAATTTGCCGGATCAAACATTTTGGACGCCAAAGAGATTGAGTTCCGGTACAAATTAGTTGGTTATGACGATGACTGGATAAAAGCCGAAGGCAAGTACCATTTCGCCAGCTATTCAAATTTAAAACCAGGCGACTATACCTTCGTGGTTGAAGCGGCAAACAAAGATGGTATCTGGAGCAATCAGCCAAAAGCAATACATATGACCATAAGCCCTGCCCCCTGGAAAACAACATGGGCTTTTATGATTTATAGTATTCTGGCCATTATACTTCTTGCTGTTTTCATCTATTTCCTTTATAACAGGCAAAAGCTTCGTCAGAAAATTCATCTTGATTATCTGAATCATGAGAAAGAGCAAAAAATTCACGAATTAAAGCTTGAGTTTTTCACAGATGTAGCCCATGAATTTAAAACACCTTTATCGCTGATTATCGGGCCGCTCAACGATGTGATGCAAAAAGATCTGATAGAAGAAAGAAAGGAATTCTGCTTTCAGGTTATTTCAAGGAACACAAAAAGAATGATGTTTTTGGTAAACCAGCTACTCGATTTTAGAAAGATCAATGCCGATATCAACATTTTAAATGTTAGTGAAAATAACTTGTCCGAATTTATCCAGTATACCACAAAAGCCTTTTTGTGGCAGGCACAGAATGAAAATATCCATTTTAACCTTATTGAGCCCAAAGACTTCACATGTTATTTCGATTCCAACATCATGGAAAAGGTACTTTATAATATCATCTCAAATGCTTTTAAGTATACCCCACATAACGGGATTATCGAGCTGGAGGTGAAACCCATTTGGAAAAATCAGCTTCGCGTGGTAAATATCATTGTGCGTGATAGTGGCAAAGGAATACCCGATCAGGAAAAGAATAAAATTTTTGAACGTTTTTTTCATGGCAAAGACCGCTACTCTTCAGGAATTGGGCTTCATTTATGTTATACTCTCGTTAGGGCGCACAAGGGAGAGATAACCGTCTCGGACAGCAATTACGGCGGAGCCGAATTTGCTTTGTCTATACCTGTCTCGAAAGAAGCATTTGCGGAAAATGAACTTAATGATGGTGAGAACGTACACAAATGGCCCCAGGATATTTTCCAACTGCAAAATATCCGAACCAAACCGATTGCTCCGGAACGCGAACGTATTTTAATTGTAGAAGACGATCACGACTTGAGAGCCTATCTCAGAAATTGCCTGCAAGCACAATATCATGTCAGTGAAGCTTCAACCGGAGTTGAGGGAATGAATTTATCAAGAACAGAATTACCTGATATTATTATCACCGATGTGATGATGCCCGAAATGGATGGTATGGAAATGTGTAAAAAAATTAAAGACACTGTTGAAACATCCCACATCCCTGTCCTTATGCTTACAGCAAAATCAGATGATGAATATCAGCAAAACGGGCTTGATTGCGGAGCATGGGATTACATTACAAAACCGTTTAATACAGATGCGTTATTAAGAAAGATCAATAATATTATTGATACCCGAAATCGGTTTAAATCATTTCTTGCCTCACAGAACATCACAATTGAGGTTAAAAAGCATTATACGACTTTCGACCAAAAAATTATAAGTAAAATAATCGAAACGATACAAATGCACCTGGATGATCCTGAATATTCAGTTGAAGATTTAGCCCTGGAAATTGGTTTAAGCAGGATGCAACTGCACAGAAAGCTGAAAACTCTGATTGGGCAAACAACTACGAGCTTTATAAATTCAATCCGGATCTCTCATGCCAGGTATCTTTTTGACCATGGTTGTGACCGGATCCAGGAAGCTATGAATGCTGTTGGTATAAGCAGCTATTCGCATTTTAATAATACCTTTAATAAGATTGTTGGTCTATCACCATCGGACTATTTAAAAAAGCACCAACATTTGGCTAATATGCAAGATATTACCAAGAACAAATCTAATTGAAGTCTTTTATGAAGTAAGATGGCTTGATAACCAGAGCAACAAACAATTATCCTGTTCCCATAACAATCCAGAGGAAACATATTTTCAAAAAAAGCCTAAATCAGTAGCCATATGAATTAAAAACAAAAAGGGTGTCTGAGAAATCAGGCACCCTTCGCAGTAGCGGGGACTGGGCTCGAACCAGTGTGCGCCTCAGGCGCATATGAGCCCTGCCTATTGATAAATTGATAGTATTTCATGTCTTAGATACTCTCGTCCTTTTCCTCCCTTCAATGCCTTCTCCCTTTTAATGGCTTCCTGTTGTGTTTCAAACTCCTCAATATATATCAACAACCATGGTCGGTAACTCCTTGTCCAGTCATGTGTTCCCAATAAATTATGTGACTCTATTCGTGCCCGTAAACTACTTGTGAATCCTATATACAATTTGTCAAATCCCCGGGAATATAGAACATATACTTTGTACATAATTTTAGGTGTTATAAACAAAAAAGGGTGCCCGTTTTTTTTAGACACCCTTCGTGGTAGCGGGGACAGGACTCGAACCTGTGGCCTTTGGGTTATGAGCCCAACGAGCTACCAACTGCTCCACCCCGCAATATATCTTTTATAAGAACTTCAAACCTGTGTCCGCCTCAGGCG
>CAYGFI010000219.1:0-1356 GCA_964349045.1 uncultured Chitinophaga sp. | reverse complement strand
CGCAATATATCTTTTATAAGAACTTCAAACCTGTGTCCGCCTCAGGCGGATATGAGCCCAACGATGTACCTTAGGTACATCCACCCCGCAATATATCTTTTATAAGAACTTCAAACCTGTGTCCGCCTCAGGCGGATATGAACCCAACGATGTGCCTTAGGTACATCCACCCCGCAATATATTTTTAATATTTTCTTCTTCTTATCGCTTTAACCCGCAAATTCTCTGATTGCGGTTGCAAATGTAGCCTTTTGTTTAGTATTCTCAAAAAAAATCGACTATTTTTGACGGGAATTGCGAAAATGGATTGACAAAAAACAAATGACAGAAATTAAAATTAAGCGCAAAGGCAACGAAAATGGCAGAAGATAAAAAGAAAAAAAGAAAACTTATAAATAAGCTTACCCACAAGTACAGGCTCGTAATTTTAAACGACAGTACTTTTGAGGAAGTAGGTTTTTTAAGGCTCTCAAGGCTAAATACAATTTCTGTCGGAGGAACGTTGCTTATTCTTTCGATCGCTTTGGTTTATATAACTATCGCTTATACACCAATCAGGGAACGTATTCCCGGTTATCCAAATGCTGAAATGAGAAACAATATAATACAAAATGCCATTTTGCTTGATTCCCTCAAGGAAGAACTCCGTTATCGGGATCAATTTTTCCTTAATCTCAACCAGATCATTTCCGGGCAGTCGCCACAGGACTATCTCAACTCTGAAGATAACAGCATAGCCGATTACCAGAATCTTTCCTTTACCCGTTCCAGTTCTGATTCTATTTTACGACAGGAAATTGACCTTAATGAGAAATTACGGGTCCCGGTTAGTGAAAATCCACAGATTATTAACAAATTGGAAAAAATGCATTTTTTTACTCCTGTTCGCGGAGTTATTACCAACTCATACAATTCACTCAACTCCCATTTCGGCACTGATATTGTAGCTGCACCGAATGAAGTAGTTAAGGCTACACTTGACGGAACCGTAATCATGGCAAGCTGGACCCTTGAAACCGGCTATGTCATTCAAATTCAACATACCAATAACCTAATCTCCGTTTACAAGCATAATGCCGAATTACTTAAAAAAGTCGGTATGCGTGTTGTAGCAGGCGATGCCATTGCAATTGTTGGCAATTCCGGTGAGCTTACTACCGGGCCTCACCTGCATTTTGAGCTTTGGCAGAATGGAATAGCTCTTAATCCTGAGACATATATAATTTTTTAAAAATTAATAAGTTAATTTTTGAACATGGATTAACGATTGATGATTTTAAAAGGAACCTAAATGTAAATCATATAATAAAGGTTAAAGGTTCAGATTCATTATTCTTTATAAAAACAGATTCCGAA
>CAYGFI010000218.1:0-6569 GCA_964349045.1 uncultured Chitinophaga sp. | reverse complement strand
GATAATTTAGAAAAATTTTCTTTACCCTTTTTAACTGAACAAGAATCCTAATTCATTGTTTATAAATAAAAATACGCTAACATTGCATCTGTGCGCTTTTTGAGAATGAGAGGAGGAAGGTGCATAGCAATAAAAAATTAATATGTTTTTTTTATTAATTAATGTAACCTTTAGAATAAATTTTCGTATAAAGGACATCAAAAAAACTGCCAGCGTATGAGACAACTCAAGATCATCAAGCAGGTTACCAACCGTGAAACCCCCTCTCTTGACAAATATTTACATGAAATAGGTAAAGTTGATCTTATTTCCGCCGAGGAAGAAGTTGAACTTGCGAGGCGAATCCGAAAAGGTGATAAGGAAGCTCTTGAGAAACTTATTAAGGCAAATTTGCGCTTTGTTGTTTCTGTTGCCAAACAATACCAGAACCAGGGATTAAGTCTTCCTGACCTTATTAATGAAGGAAATCTCGGCCTTATAAAAGCAGCTCAAAGATTTGATGAAACAAGAGGATTTAAATTTATCTCTTATGCAGTATGGTGGATCCGCCAGTCTATTTTACAGGCTTTAGCTGAACAGGCAAGGATTGTAAGACTCCCATTGAATAAAATCGGTTCAATTAATAAGATCAATAAAACATTTAATGAACTGGAACAACTTTATGAGCGCGAACCAACTATTCTTGAGATTGCCCAGGCAATGGAACTCGTCCCGGAAGATGTAAAGGATGCCATGCGATCCTCCGGTCGTCATATATCTATGGATGCGCCGCTCCAGGAAGGTGAAGACGGGAATTTATATGATGTACTTTTAAATTCCGATACTCCAAGTCCTGACAAGGGTCTTATGACTGAGTCGCTTAGAAAAGAAATTGAACGGGCATTGTCTACCCTTACTTATCGGGAGGCAAGTATTATCAGGCTCTATTTTGGTCTTAACGGTAAGCACCCGCATACTCTTGAAGAAATAGGCGAGGAATTTAACCTTACACGTGAAAGGGTGAGACAGATCAAAGAAAAAGCTATTAAACGACTGAAACATACTACAAGAAGTAAAATTCTAAAGTCTTATCTGGGATAAAATATGAAGCCCTGAGACGCGATGGCGCAGAGGAAAAGCAAATTTTAAATTGCACCTTTGCGCTTAATTATTTTACATGTCCTGTCCTTTTTTTATCTTTGAGAAAAAACAGAAAAATGCCAATAATCGCACCTTCCATACTTACAGCTAATTTTCTCAGGTTAGAAGATGAAATCACTATGCTCAACCGGAGTAAAGCCGATTGGATTCATCTGGATATTATGGACGGAGTTTATGTACCCAATATTTCTTTTGGGTTTTCGATTATACGACAGATTAAATCCCTCGCGAAAAAACCTCTCGATGCCCACCTGATGATCGTTAATGCTGACCGTTATCTGAAGGAGTTTAAAGATGCCGGAGTTGATCGTCTGACGGTGCACCTCGAGGCATGCACTCATCTCGACCGGACCATCTCAGAAATAACGAATCTGGGCATGAAACCAGGTGTGGCTCTTAATCCGCATACTTCCCTGGAAGGACTCGAATTTATTCTGCCTAAACTTACATTGGTTCTTATAATGACTGTTAATCCGGGTTTCGGGGGACAAAAATTCATCGATTATTCTTACGAAAAAATTCGGAAACTCAAGCATATGATTATTGAAAGCGGCTCCTACACCCTGATACAAGTAGATGGAGGAATCAGCAAATCTAATCTCAGACCTCTGGTAGATGCAGGTGTTGATGCTTTCGTTGTGGGAAATACTATCTTTTCTTCACCAGATCCCATTGAGATGATTGAGGATCTGAAAGAAATGAAGAACCTGGGGTAAAATTCTACTCCCTCCCTTCCAGAAAATCATTCAGGTAAATAAAATCAGAGCCTAGTTTCCCGTTTTGGGTTATTGTTGCTCTTTGAATGATGGAAGGATCTGAAATACCCAACAGAGCAGGAATCACTTCGGACGCGAGCTTTTTTCCGAAATCCTCTGAAGAATCACGCGGAAGTTCGCCGGGAAGGTTATCAACCGACATTATTGTAATATTTTTCTGATCGAAAGGATCGGATTCTTTTCCGGTTTTGATATCATAACCATAAAAAGGATCAGCAATTGAGGAAGTCCTGAGGGTTGAAGGAATCGGACCATCAATATCGCATGACACATCCGCAATAATTCTGATCCTGAATTCCGGATCCTGAATATCCTTTGTTGTCATGAATACCGGAGAGCGAGGATCCCAGAAATGACAGGCAATAAATATATCTGCCGTTTTTGTATAAGGCAGAAAGGAATTTTCATATTCCCGGGGAAACCTGAAGAAATGCTCCAGGTTAAACTCTGCATTATCCTGCCGTCTGACATAAAACTTCGGATCTAACTGTGAATAACAATTGATCCTGCTATGACTAATAAAATCTTCAGGTTTTATCTTTTTAAATCCGGCTACATCAAGGATTTCCATTGCTCCACCCGCCACCCTGCCTCCCCCGGTAATAACAATTTTCTGATCCCTGATTTTTATGCCTGAAAGATGATTTAAGAGTTCTTCCCTGTCTTTGCACTGCCACGCTGGTTTGAGGGTGAATGCTCCATATCTCATGCCATAGGCCCTTAATGCATTATATGCACCAACAAATCCTGCCCAACGGCCAAAGGCTACAATCCGCTGTTTTTTGCAATCTGTAATGTATTCATAATCAATAAGTTGTATATTTTTTTTGACGATAGTACGAAGAAGTTCAAGATTATGCTTTTGTTTTTTTGCCGTATGAGAGAAAAACATGTAGGTTTTTCCCGGGAGCAGGCTGTCGGTTTTAACTTCTTTTACACCCATTAACAGATTATAATTGCTGATATCTTCCTGAACACGTACTCCCTGAAGTGAATATTCCTCATCAGAGAAGCATCTGTTTTTATCGGGTTGTATACAAATGTTCAACTCAGGAAAATGATCAAGCAACTGCCTGCATTGCAGCGGGGTAAAAGGAACTCTGCGGTCGGGAGGATTCCTGGTCTCCCTGAGAATGGCTAAATTCATTTCTTGTTTTTGATTTGCCTAAATTACATAAATTTACTTCGGCTTAAAACATGCTTTAAAACTGGGGGCAATTTGACAATGTGACAATGTGACAATGTGACAATGTGACAATTTGAAAATTCGGCAATTCGGCAATTCGAAAGTACCAAAAAAACGGAGACAAATATTGAAAATGGGGTGTTTGAGATTTTTGTCAAATAGCATGATGCGTAATCCATAATGATAAACAAAAAATGAAGAGTGTTAGAATAACGAAATTAGCTGAGATTGCAGAAGGCAGTTACCTATTGAGCTTTGCACGTGATTTCGGCTTTATCCCGGGACAGGTCATTGGTATAAACATCGGAAATGTGCAGCCGGAACGGTTATACAGTATTGCTAGTGGAAGGAATGAAAAAGAAATTACAATTCTGTTTACTATCAAAGATGACGGGTACCTGACTCCAAAGCTTGCCGGATGCAAGTGTGGTGATGAAATTCAAATCTCCCCTCCCTTCGGGAATTTTGTGTGTAATGAAAAAAGCGCTTTTTGGATTGCATCAGGGACGGGAATCGCACCTTTTGCTTCAATGATATTCAGTGGAATGTCGGAAGGAAAGACCTTAATTCACGGAAGCCGGTTTAAACCACATTTTTACTTTCAGGATAAGATCATTCCTCTTATGAATAAAGAATATATTCGTTGTTGTTCAGCAGAATCTGGTCCAGGGTTATATTCAGGCCGGTTAACCCAATATTTGACGGAAACAGAATGGTTACCTGCCGAAATGAAGTACTATCTTTGCGGCAGTGCAGAAATGGTTGTGGAAACAAGGGATATCCTGATCAATAAAGGAATTCCTTATGAGAATATAACTGCAGAAATATATTTTTAGATGGAAAAAGAAAAACTTTTTGGAAAAACACTTTCTGAGATAAAAGAGATTTGCTCCCGCCTCGGTCTCCCTTCTTTTTCAGCCCGCCAGATTTCAGAATGGTTATATCAGAAGGATATCAGTGATATAGATGAAATGAGCAACCTGTCATTAAAAAACCGTATCATCCTCAAAGATAATTATGACCTGGGTTATACTCCCTTTTCAAAAGTTCAGGAATCGGTGGATGGAACTAAAAAGTACCTGTTTCCGGCAAAAGAAAATAAGTTTATAGAAGCAGCCTTCATCCCCGAGACCAACAGAGCCACGCTTTGTGTTTCATCACAGATCGGTTGTAAAATGGGATGTTTGTTTTGTATGACCGGTAAGCAGGGATTCCAGGGGAATCTCACATCGGGGGAGATATTGAACCAGGTAAAATCTATTCCCGAAAGAGATAAACTGACGAATATCGTTTACATGGGAATGGGTGAGCCTTTGGATAACATTGAGGAGGTTTTAAAAAGCCTGGAGATATTCACTTCTGAATGGGGATATGGTATGAGTCCCAAACGAATTACTGTCTCCACCATTGGTATCATCCCTGCGCTGGAAAGTTTTATTAATCGCTCTACCTGTCATCTGGCTATAAGCCTTCATACACCATTCGATGATGAGAGAAAGCAGCTTATGCCGGTACAGAATATTTACCCGATTGAGGATGTAATAAAATTTGTAAAGCAATTTGACTGGGCCAAACAGCGAAGGATTTCAATAGAATATATCATGTTTAAAGGTTTGAATGATACAACGCGTCATATAAATCAGCTTGGCCGACTGTTACACGGTTTAAAATGCAGAATTAACCTGATACGTTTTCATCCTATACCTGATACCCCTCTTGAAAGCACAGAAGTAAATGACATTCTGATTTTCAGGGATAAATTAAATGCAAAAGGAATCACTGCAACACTAAGAAGGTCCAGAGGCGAGGATATTTATGCAGCATGTGGCTTGTTATCTACAAAAGAGCTGCATGAGAAAGTTAAAAAAAGATTATTAAAGCGTTCCCCTACCTTTTCCCAGTTAACAAGCTCCCAGAAGGCTTTGATATAATCGGGACGTCGGTTCTGATAATCGAGATAATAGGCATGTTCCCATACATCGCAGGTAAGAAGCGGTTTCAAATTTTCCCGAATGGGATTCCATGCATTAGGCCCCTGCATAATTTTAAGTGAACCTTCTTTTCCCTTAACCAGCCATGCCCAGCCGGAACCGAAAATGGTAATTGAAACCTGCGAGAACTGTTCCTTAAAACTTTCGAATGATCCGAAATTTTTTTGTATCTCCTGCAAAAGCTTTCCCTTTGGATCTGATTTCTTTGGAGAATGCAAAGAATCCCAGTAAAAACTATGGTTCCAGACCTGGGCTGCATTATTAAAAATACTACCGTCAGTAAGACGTATAAGCTCTTCCAGGTTTTTCTTTGCCCAATCTGACCCCTCTGTAAGTTTATTAAGGTTATTCACATAAGTCTGGTGATGCTTCAGGTAATGAAATTCAAGTGTTCGGGCTGATATCATCGGCTCCAGAGCATCCATTAGGAATGGCAGGGGTGATAGTTGAAAGCTCATGTTATGGACGGGTTATTAACTTACCTTTTTCTTTAGCAAAGTTAAGAATCATATCCCCCGAAACCCTTATAAATAGTTAATTTTTGATAAACGCCTAAAAAAACTATCTGAACCAGATGTGATGCAATTTAAACTATGGATATTTTCTAAAATTCCTCCTGCTCCTTTCATTTTCAAACACTGTTCTTCAACATATTTATAATGATTTGAAGAACGATTTATTTCTTAAACACAAAACAATAGGTATCAGGGAAGAATTGGAAAAAGGGATATAAGAACAAAATCCCGAAATAGCTTAAGATGAATCTGAATATACCGTAATGGTTATCTTGCCTGATTCGATCGGATATTTCTGAAAAGTTGATTGTTTTTAACTTGAAAGATTCTATCAGTTCAAAATTATTTGTAGTCACAATTTGTAACAGGCTTTTTTTATTAAAATAATAGAGGTGAGGGCTGTGAAAGTTGAATTGCCACATTCGGTTCAATAATGACTTAATTCCTACACGATAAGCAATTTTTGCGAAGAAATAAATGATTCCCTGCTGAATTGGCAAATTCAGGATCAGCAAGCCATCAGCGTTCAGCAAAGAATAATTTGCTTTAATTATTGCATCAACATCCGGAATATGCTCAAGGACATCATTAAAGACGATAAAATCATATGCTGAATCAGATGAAAGTCCAATTGGGTAGAAACCGTTTTTTACTTTAAATCCCTGACTAATGTATTGGTCATTAAATCTTGTTTCAGGTTCAATGCCTTCGCAATTTATAGAGTTTTCTTTACAGGTTTCCAGGAACCAGCCATAACCACAACCCACCTCGAGACCTTTGGGATTGTTTTTACCATGTTTTATAATTGAAATCACTATCCTCCTGAAATTTTTTTTCCGAATCCCTTTTAATGCTTTCTCTCTGCTTTCTTCGTTTAGATTTGAGTTAAAGCTTTTATCGAAGCTGGCATCGGGGCAAAATTGAAGACCACACTTATTGCATTGATAAACATTAAATGTTA
>CAYGFI010000217.1:0-6623 GCA_964349045.1 uncultured Chitinophaga sp. | reverse complement strand
TGCCCTTTTGCCCAGGGCGGTGCCCTGGGTTGTGATATGTCAGGCTTTCAGCCTGATGGTGGGTACTTAATGACCTAAGCCATGTAACATCAGGATTGCATGATCGAGAAGGCTTAAGATCTCCTGCATATATTCTTCGACGGCCCTGGGACTACCGGGGAGGGTGAATACCAGGGTTTTCCCTTTAACACCTGCCACTGACCGGCTCAGAAGGGCGGCTGGATTATTTTGTCCGTATTTATACCGGATCATATCCATAATTCCCGGAAGTTCTTTGTCGAGAAGCGGATTTATTACTTCGGGAACGATGTCACGGGGACCAATACCGGTGCCACCTGTCGTTAAAATCAGATCAATATTATCTGCGATTAATTCTCTAAACTGCATTTCAATCTGAAGCTTTTCATCCGGCAGGAGGATCCGTTGAATTTTCTGTGAACGGTTTTTCGATTCAAAGTGCGATTTGATCCTGTTTTCAATGATTTCTCCGCTGAGATCCACATATTCTCCCTTACTTGCGCGGTCGCTCAAAGTGATCACAGCAATACTGAAGATTTTTGGGTGGTATTCAAGTGTATCACCTGCTTTCATTGATCCTCCATTGATAACACGGGCAAAAATGCCTTCTTTCGGCATGACGCAATTCCCCACCTCTCTGAAAATAGCACAATTATCGCCATGACATTTTTTGCCGATCTGTGTGATTTCAAGGATGATTTCTTTGTTGGCAAGGATATCAAGAGGATTCATCTTATATAACAATTCACCCTGCGTGGTAATGTTTTCTGCAAACTCTCCGTAACGGATATCTCTCTTCGTTTCAGCAGAAAATTTTTCAATACTTTCTGTCCCCAGCAGACTGACCTGCCGGTGCCAGGAACCGGCATGAGCGTCGTCCTGTACACCCCTGGAATTCAATAAAATCCCGGGTACAGATTCTTTTATTGTGCCTTTCCTGACGGAAATATTTACGGATTTGACGAGTATCATAATATTAGGTTTTTTCTTTGCTTATCAGACGAACCTCACCTATAATCATATTCTTGTCAACCGCTTTGCACATATCGTAAACCGTAAGCAAGGCAATACTTACAGATGTAAGCGCTTCCATTTCAACGCCGGTTTGTCCGTTGCAATACACTTCTGCAATAACCTTCACACCTTTTTCGTGTAATTCGGATTTGACATCAAGTCTGGTAATGAGCAAAGGATGACAGAGCGGGATGAGTTCGCTGGTTTTTTTTCCGCCCTGAATTCCTGCAAACTCAGAGATGCTGAGGACATCGCCTTTTTTTATCTGGTTTTCCCTGATAAGAGTTATAGTTTCAGGGGATATAAAGATAAATCCTTCAGCAACGGCTTTTCGCTGCTGGATTTGTTTTTGGCCCACATCGACCATGGATGCCCGGCCTGATTGATCGGTATGTGATAGTTTTTGCATGGTTTATCCTCCCAATGTGTAAAAGGTTCCTTTTTGGTTAAGCGTTCCACAAGCCGGTTTATTTTTTATCGCTTCTGAAAATGCTTTTTCATTGCCCAGCTCCCGGATATTGTAAGAAGATTTATCAAATAAACAGGGTTTCAGTTCACCGCTGGCAGTGAGTCGCAAACGGTTGCAGGTATTGCATTTTCCGCCTTCTCCACCATCTACTTCATAAAAAATTCCATTTTCAAGGTCCATTTCACGGATGAATCTAACAGATAGCTTATTCTCCCGAGCAAATTTAGCAACGAGAATGGCATCCGGTTCCAGTCGCGACTTTTTAATAACACAATTAAGTTTTATGGGATCAAACCCGGCATTTCGGGCGGCTGATATTCCGTTTAAAACGTCCTGTAGGTCACCAGTTCGTGTAATTTCACGGAAACGCCTGGGATCGAGGGTATCGAGGCTGATGTTGACGCGCATCAGACCAGCTTGCTTGAGGGCTGCAGCATATTTCCCGAGGAGAATCCCGTTGGTTGTCATGGAGAGATCTTCAATTCCCGGAATCTTCCTTATCATTTCCACAAGGGTAATAATACCCCTTCTCACTAACGGTTCACCGCCCGTAATTCTAACTTTTGTAATACCCTCAGAAACAGCGTGTCTTACAAAACTTTCAATCTCTTCAAAACTCAGGATGTTTTTATGTTGCAGCAATGGTATACCTTCTTCGGGCATACAGTATGTACAACGAAGGTTACAGCGGTCGGTGACCGAGATACGCATGTAGTTGATATTTCGTTTAAAGGAGTCGTACATCAACCAGGTCTCCTTTCTCAAGTTTTTTTATTCTTTCAGGAATTTTCATAAAACCGTTTGCGGCAGTAAATGCAAAAATATGAGCAGAGCCGTGGTAGTCGACTGCTGTAACGTTTCCATCGGTATCTGCTAAAACGGGTACAAAGCTCATTCGCGATGCATTTTTAACCAGATATTTATCTGCAAGAATTCTTTTTTCCATCCGGGGTAATTCGGTTGAGTTCTGTAGTTTCAGTAACAGGGGTTTAACGAGCATTTCAAATTGTACCAGGGCAGAAACAGGATTTCCCGGAAGTCCAAAGATATAGTGTTCATCTTTTATGGCAAAAAGGATTCTTTTTCCCGGTTTCACATTCAGTCCGTGAAACTTAACGTCAAATCCAAGCTCTTTGATGATTTCCGGGGCATAGTCGAAATCACCCACCGAAACCCCTCCGGAAATGATGCTAACAGTATGTTTCAATATGGAATGACTGATGGCTTTCCTAAGTTCATCCCGTGAATCGGGGATGATACCGAAATTTTCTGTTAATATGCGGATATCAGCGCATTGTGCTTCGAGTTGCGGACCATTACTATTCCGGATGTTACCATGGGCAGGTTTTACAGAAGGATCGACAAGCTCGCTGCCATTAGAGATGATTCCGACAGTAGGTTTTTTAAAAACGAGTGGACGGGTATAGCCCATTGATGCCAGAACCGGGATATGCCTTGATTTTAGAAGAGTTCCAGCAGGCAGCAGTATATCTCCCTCGTTAACATCTTCAGCAAAAAAGCAGATATTGTCCGGTGTTTTTTGAGCCGTGAAAAGGATATTCCCTTTTTCATCAGACCTGGTATCTTCGCTCATTATGACACAATCTGCTCCGGGGGGCACTTCGGCGCCAGTCATGATCCTGGCACATTTACCAATGGTGATCCATGCCACAGGAGAGCTTCCGGCAGCAATTGTTTCAACGCAATGGAGAGGTTCACCCAGATCTTCCCGCCGGCAGGCAAAGCCATCGACCGCAGATTTATTGAAGGGGGGCATGTTCATATCGGCAATAATATCCTCTGCCAGGACAAAAAATAAAGAATCTGAAAGACTAATTCTTTCTGTTTCTTTCGTGGGAGGGACATCCCGGACTATTATTTCAGCTTCATTGAATGGGATCATATCAGGATTTTATTTGCCAGCGGTTATTTTTAAAAAAAAGGATTTTTGCAAATTCCCCGCTGTTAGCATCAGCAGGAGTTAACACTTTATCGGCAAATAGTCCGAGGGTTTCAATTGCCGGTTTGATATAATTTTCATCGTCTTTAATCAGGAAATAAATCCCGGGGATAATCAGTTTTCTGAGTCCTCCAGACTCACAGATTACGGGCCGGTTTTGAGTGAAATTAAGCAACGCTGACAAAATCTCCGGAAGCCGGTAATCGGGTCCCTGGGCGTAGAAAGCGCTTTCTGCTCCAGCCTGCAGCATTTTGGAGCTGTCTTTTGAGTTGATCAGAGTTTCACGGATTACTGCAAAATCTTTCGAGCGGATAATCCATTCTGAATTTTCGGGTAAAGGATGGAGGTGGGAGGAAATTTTCACAGCGACAGGCTCTAAACCAGACGTTTCATGGATGATCCGGCAGGTGAGGGTAGTTTTCCCGACATTTCTGCCGGAACCTGATATGAGGAGCCAATTTGGGAGTGTTGTCATAAACCGGTTAATAATTTAATGCTTGCTATCAATAGTACTGTTGCCAGAAGGTATTTAAGACTTTTAACTGGGATTCGGAAAGTTCCTGCCCAGGAACCCAGAAGTCCTCCGGCAATTGCAACCAATGTCATAAGAAAAAACTGATCTGCCAGGTGAGTACCGCGGGTATAAATGAAAGTTGAGGTTAATCCGCTGGCAGAATTCAGAAAGATAAAAGCTGCCGATACCGCGGCGGCTTCGCGGAGAGTAGCCCATCTGAGAAGAATCAGAAGCGGACTCAGGATGATTCCACCGCCAATTCCGATCATCCCGGAAAAGAAGCCAAGGACAACTCCGGTTAATAATGCGACCAGGAGAGGCAGAGAGCGGGTTTCACCAACCGGTGTGCTGGTTTGTATCAGCATCCGGAGGGTTGCCAGGAACAGAAAAATGCCCAGTATGATTTTATAAATTCCGGGATTTACCTGGAGGGATGCTCCCAGCCAGGCCAGCGGAACAGAAGCTATGACCAGGGGGAGAAGCAATTTTGGACGGAAATATCCCCCGCGATAAAAATTAGCAAAAGCAATACCTGAAACGAAGAGATTAAGCGACAGAGCAGAAGTTTTCATAACCACGGTTTCAAATCCCCAGAGGGCCATAATGGCCAGGTAACCACTTGCACCTCCGTGACCAACGGAGCTGTAGAGGAAGGCGATGAGGAATAAGACAATCAGGAAAATCCAGTCCATTGGTTAATTTGATAATTTGCTAATGTGACAATTTGATAATGTGGCAATGTGGCAATGTGACAATGTGACAATTTGAAAATGGGATAATGTGGTAATTTTTATAAATTTTGTAGTTATTGGTTCATATTGGTTATTGTGCATGTATGTCAGAGGACCTTATTAACTGAATAACGTGTCCTAAAATTCCGCAATGGATTATTACAGGGCCGGCCGGCATTGAATCGGGAAAAAGGCAGAATGGATTTCTCCGAAATGATGAAGAATTCATCCACCCCTTTCCAATTCGGGAACATTTGGTTCCGTCGGGAGGCCCGGTTGTTTCCTTCCGGACCCGCGTCCCTGACTTCATAGAAAAATCATTAGAAAACAGGGATCGAGGTGATTTACGATTCGCAAATTAAAGAATTTTTTTAAACTGAAGCGATTCCGAGAGCGGAATTTTCAGAATTTTACTTTCCATCCAGGCGGTGAAATCGAAAATTTTAATAACCTGCCGTTCAAAAATATCGTTGTGTAATTCTTCCAGTCCAGGATTCATCCGGTTCCATAATTCTTCTCTTTTCTGGCGGTAAGCAGGTAAATTCTGCTTATTCACAAAATTCAACATGATACGTTCTATTCTGTATCCTTTTTCGATATCGTGCATATCCCTGCGGATGGATCGGGTTTCGGATTTTATAAGTTCATTTTCGTTCATTTCGTAAAGTAGCATGAGATTAACAAGACGTATAGTTCGGTAAAGAGGCAGGTTGTAGTAGTTTTTTCCGATGAGGATGATCTGGTTAAGGGATTTACGGGCTTTGTGAAAGTCTTTAAGTCCTATATATACCAGGGACGTGTACAGGTTAAATTCGGCCTGTCGCGGGAGACTTAAAAGGCTTATTTTTGAAAAAAGATTTTCCATGTATTTTTTTATAACGGATTCGCAGGAAGTAAAATTTCCTTTATCAAGATGTGGAAATAACTCATACAGAAAGCAAAGACAGCTGACATTTGCTTTAAAATTGACTGAAGGGCTATCGAGTTTTTTAAGTTGATCAACGAAATACGTCATCCCCTCATAATTTTTAATTGCCCTTAAACTTTCAAGGACACCTTCGAGGGTTAGAAGATAGTAAACCGGGGGATTTGCCAGCAAATGCCTGTTGTTTTCAAAAAGGGAATTCAATTCATAATATGCACGTAAAGCAGATTTATGATCCCCTACGCTGATTAAATAATTTGCCTGGAAAAGCTGATGCAGTTTTTTAATCTCAAAGTTTTCAAGGTTCGAGGATGCAACAATACTCATCTCACTCACAACTAAGTCGTTAAGCTCAGTTTTTTGTTTTT
Organism: uncultured Chitinophaga sp.; assembly: GCA_964349045.1. Taxonomy (GTDB): domain Bacteria; phylum Bacteroidota; class Bacteroidia; order Bacteroidales; genus JACJXF01. The sequence continues at coordinate 624 of CAYGFI010000217.1, read as the reverse complement.
CGGAACGTACGCTTCCTTTATAAGTGATTCTATGTTTAAGAAGCTCGTAAAGAGATGATTGCTGATTCACTTTTTGAATGAAGCGAAGGGTTTCATTTATGGCAAACTGTTTATTCAACAATGTTTTTTCATCGATATCGGGTAAATTGAGAAAAAGGAGGTATTCAAGTTCCAGCCTGGAAGCAATTAACAAAGCATTGTAATGTTCCAGTTCCCGGGCTTTTTCAATAACTTTATGTAAAAGGCCAAAACATTCTTTGAACAGAGATTTTTCGAATAAAATCCGGGCTTTAAGAATTTTATTATAGAGCGAATAATAACCATCCTGTTCTTCCCTGAGATGGAGCATAATATCCAAAAGCCATTTATACAAGTATTTAACCGTTGTATCGTAAGAAGCACCAGGTATCCACTCCAGGAATTGTTTCCGCAGTAATTCAGAAGTAATACTCTGGTCTTTTGCAATGATCTGGTACATTATCAGGTAATCAGGAGGTTTTCCTGAACCTGAGGAAGCCATAGTAAATGCTTTTTTTTCCGGTTTCGACATGGAATTGATCAGGAATATCAGAGCCTCAGATTTTATCATGACCTTAAGATTTGCATGTAAGATATATGTTTAAC
>CAYGFI010000216.1:0-6659 GCA_964349045.1 uncultured Chitinophaga sp. | reverse complement strand
GCGATTTGCTTCCGGGCAAATTACAAAAGAAGAGTATCAGGAAAGTAAAAAAATGTTGGAAAGCGATTTGATAAAATAAGCTTTCTGAATTTTATCTCCCCACAGAGTCTCTGTTTCGGGACTCTGTGATGAATTAATTAGTAGTCAGAATTTAAAAATGGATCATGATATTCAAGACTTTAATTATTTCAGTCATTTTAGTTGGTATCGTCATCCTGGCATTGGGAGTGAAACTTCTTTTTAATAAAGATGCTGAATTTCCAGCACACTCCTGTGCCTTTGACGATGGCATTTCAGACAAGAATGAAGCTTGCTCCAAATGCGAGCTGAAAGATTTAGTGGATTGCCATGAAAATAAAAAGGATTTGAAAACTGAGAACGAATCAGAAATTTTATAATACATTTTTTTAAGCTATGAAACTAATAAAAGCATTTATCAGACACCGGAAAGTAGAAGATGTATACCATTCGTTAAAAAAGGCAGGATTTTGCTGCATGACCTTTGTTGAATGCGAAGGCACAGGCCAATACTCGGACCATGAGAAAGAACACATCAGCAGCAAATACCCGTTTGCCGATGCATACCGTGTTATTAAACTGGAAATTCTGGTGGCTGATGAACACGTGGAGCCGGTTGTGAAACTAATCCGCGAAAACGGCCGTACCGGTTATCGCGGCGATGTGATGATTATAATTTCACTGGTAGATGAAGTTTACAAAGTTAGGACTGACGAAAAAGGGATTTTGGCGATATAATTGAATGATTTAAATAAACAAATAAACATTTCGATGCAATGCTGCGATAAAATAGATTGTTTTGAACAGGGACAAATATGTGTTCCGGCAACGAAGCTGCCCAGAATAATAATTGTAGGGGGTGGTTTTGCCGGAATGAAGCTGGTAAAGAGTTTGAAGGATCACCCCGTTCAGTTAGTTCTTTTTGATAAAAACAACTATCACCAATTCATTCCCTTGTTGTACCAGGTAGCAACCAGTGGAATTGCGCCTGACAGCATTGTTTTCCCTTTCCGGAAAATATTCAGGAAATATAAAAATTTGGTGTACCGGATGGCCGAGGTTACTCAAGTGCAACCGAAAAAAAATACTATTACTACTTCTATTGGTGAAATTTCTTATGATTATTTAGTTCTTGCCACCGGAAGCACCACCAATTATTTTGGGAACAAAGACATTGAAAGGTTCGGGATAGGGTTAAAATCAGTAACCGATGCTCTGGATATTCGGAGCTATCTGCTTCAAAATCTTGAGGATGCTGCACTCAAATGTATTGAAAGGGACAAAATCGCTTTAGGCAGTATAATGATCGTAGGCGGAGGGCCGGCAGGAGTAGAAATGGCAGGAGCTCTGGCCGAGTTTAAAAAATATATCCTCCCACGTGATTATCCCGAGTTGAAAAATACACCTGTGAAAATTATTTTGTGTGAAGGAACAGGGCGTCTTTTACAATCGATGCCGGAAAAGCTATCGGATAAAACTCATCGTTACCTGACAAACCTGGGTGTTGATATTAGGCTGAATACCATGGTAAAGAAATATAATCGCGATCTGGTGGAGTTTGCCAATGGCGAAACAATAAGAGTGTCAGCCTTGATTTGGACAGCCGGGGTTATGGGTAAATTAGTAAATGGATTCGGAAAAGAAAGCATTTCGCCACAGCAAAGGATCTTCGTTAATGAGTTTAACAAGGTTGAAGTATTGGACCATGTTTTTGCCATTGGCGATATTGCCTTTATGCAAACTGACGGTTTCCCCGTTGGACATCCCATGGTTGCGCAGGTAGCCATACAACAAGGAAAAAATCTTGCTTCCAATATTCTTCGAACGATTAATAAAAAACCTTTACGAAAATTTAGATATATAGATAAGGGCTCAATGGCAACTATTGGGAGGAGAAAAGCCGTGGCCTACATCAATCATATACCTGTTTGGGGTTTCACGGCCTGGTTCCTTTGGTCGTTTATTCACCTAATGGGAATTATTGGGGTAAGAAACAAAGTTTTGGTGGGGCTCAACTGGTTGTGGAGCTATTTCACTTATGATAAGGGCGACCGTGTAATTATACGGAAGTACAACCCTTTACTTAAAGATCAGACCTTAGAGGAAACATTAAAATAAAAAATCATGAACACAATCAACATTAAACGATTTGGACTGGCCTTTGGATTAACCGGGGCTATCCTGTATTTGGGCTGTGTTATTCTCATGTCAACAGTGGGTCATGATGGATCCGTAAAATTTTTCAATAGTCTTTTGCACGGTCTTGACACTTCTTCTTTAATCCGGATGCAAGTTCCCTTATGGGAAACATTGATAGGTATTGTGGGAACATTCATTCTTGCATGGCTTGTAGGGGCAAGTATTGCGTGCTTTTATAACATAACTGCAAAGAAAGTAGATTGAATTAGGTAACAATTACTAAAATCATAAAATCATGAAACTAAGGAAACGATTTTTTCAGATTGTGGCATTCTCAGTCGTCATCTCATTAACATCCTGTGGTGGAAGAAACCAACAGAAAGCGAACAAACAAAGCGAAACGCCTGCCCAATATGGGGCCATGGCTTATCAAAATGCACAGGGGAGTACAACGGATATGCACAAGCAACACAATAGCCTGGCAGAGAATTTTTCTCACAAGGATATTGTTATCCCCGAACATCCTTATCAGCCTGTTGAAGCAACAAGAAAAGAGATGGTGCAGGTAATTGATGCCTATCTCCAATTAAAAGATGCATTCGTAAAGGATGATGAGCAAGCCACTGATAAAGCAGCCGGGTTAATGGCTGAAAAAGTAGCTGCTGTTGTTTCAACCAAGTTGGAAGGCGAAGGCCTTGAAGCATGGCATAACCATCAGGAAGTATATGAAGCAAAACTGATAGAAATGCAGCACATCAAAGGGCTGGATAATAAACGTTCATATTTCAGCCATATCTCTGAAATCATGTATTGTACCATTAAAAGTTTCGGGTTGAAACATGGCAATTTATTTGCAATCTTTTGTCCAATGGCTTTTGACGGTAAAGGAGCATATTGGATCAGCGACAGCAAAACTATTCAAAATCCATATTTCGGAAGTAAAATGCCCACTTGTGGCGAAGTCAGGGAAGAATTATAATTCATAAGAAAAATGGAACATTCACAACAACCCAAAGAGACTGCAAAAAAGGCAACTGAGGAAAATTCAAAAATGGATCACAGCGCTAAGCAACATGAAGACAACCCGAATGATCCGGCTGAGATCTTATTTATTACCTCATATCCACCGAGGGAATGCGGCATCGCAACCTATTCCCAGGATTTGATAAAAGCGCTTAATAATAAATTCAGCAATTCTTTTTCTTTAAAAATTTGTGCCATGGAATCAGGAGATGCAAAATATCTGTATCCCCCTGAAGTAAAATATTCTTTTAACACATCATTGGCTGCAGAATATGAACAATTGGCATTAACTATTAATAAAGACAATCGCATTAAAATAGTCATAATCCAACATGAGTTTGGCTTTTTTAATGTGCAGGAACAGGCATTTCTGCAATTTTTATATGAACTTTCTAAATCGGTTGTTATTGTATTTCATTCTGTACTACCTCATCCTGACGAAAAATTAAAATCAAAAGTAAAGATTATTGCGGCTGCTTGCAGATCTATCATCGTAATGACACATACTTCGTCCGATATTTTAATGAATGATTATGGAGTGCCACCTCAAAAAATATCAGTAATAGCTCACGGCACCCATTTGGTGCCTAATTTAAGCGAAAGTTTCCTGAAGGAGAAGTATGGATTAAAAGACCTGAAAGTCCTCACTACATTTGGCTTGCTTAGCTCAGGAAAGGGTTTAGAAATCACCATTGAAGCATTGCCTGCTATTGTAAAAAGCTGCCCGGATGTAATATTTCTGGTACTTGGCAAAACCCATCCTGAAGTTGTGAAATCTGAAGGAGAAAAATACCGGGAAATGCTTGAACAAAAAGTAAAGCATCTTGCCCTTCATTATCACGTCAGGTTTATTAATAAGTATTTGGAATTGCCCGAATTACTTGAATATTTACAGCTTACCGATATTTACCTGTTTACCACCAACGATCCGAACCAGGCAGTAAGCGGTACTTTTGCATACGCCATGAGTTGCGCCTGCCCGATTATTTCGACACCTATTCCTCATGCCGTGGAAGTATTGACTGAGGATACCGGTATTATTTTTGATTTTCGCAACTCACACCAATTAGCCGATGCTGTTATCCTTTTACTCAACAATGACTCATTACGGAAGGCTATGAGCACAAATACTTTGCAGGAAACAATTTCCACAGCATGGGAAAATTCGGCAGTTGCACACGCCATGTTGTTAAATGAAATTTCTAGTGAGGTAACAACGTTGCAATATAATCTTCCACCCATCAAGCTGGATCACCTAAAAAAAATGACAACTGATATCGGGATCGTTCAGTTTTCAATAGTCGATCAACCGGATATCTCCACCGGTTACACACTGGATGATAACGCAAGGGCCCTGATAGCCACATGTATGTATTTTAAATCGACAAGTGACAAAAAAAGCCTGCCTTACATACAAAAATATCTTGGTTTTATAAAGCGTTGTCAGTTACTTGCCGGCAATTTTCAAAACTATGTTGACAAAGACAATACCTTTACTGATCAAAACAAAGTTGTCAATTTGGATGATGCCAATGGAAGAGCTATCTGGGCTCTGGGACACGTGCTGTCATTAATTGGCTTATTACCTGAGGAAATTATATCAGAGGCCGACAAAATTATTAAAAAACCCCTGCTTCGTTTAGAAACAATGCATTCTACACGGGCAATGGCATTTTCTATTAAAGGATTATACTACTATTATTCCACAATAAAATCTGCCAAAAATCTCGTCCTAATAAAAACATTTGCCGATCGTTTGGTTCAGATGTATAAACACGAATCGGACAAAAAATGGAGATGGTTTGAGGGATATCTAACATATGCCAACAGCATATTGCCTGAGGCCATGTTATACGCATGGTTGCTGACCGGAGAATTAGTTTATAAAGAAATCGCCAGATCATCATTCAATTTTCTATTGTCGCAAACCTTTAATGAAAACGGGATAGAAGTAATTTCAAACAAAAAATGGCTGAAAAAGGGGCAGGTAGCTGGACATTTTGGCGAACAACCGATTGACGTTGCCTATACCATCATGACATTAAGTAAATTTTATGATGTATTTAAGGACGAAGGCTACCGGATGAAATTGGAAACGGCGTTTAACTGGTTTTTAGGTAACAACCGCTTACATCAGATTATTTATAACCCATGTACCGGAGGTTGTTACGACGGGTTGGAAGAAAATCATGTGAACATCAACCAGGGCGCCGAGTCAACGCTAAGTTACCTGATAGCACGCTTAACTATTGAAAAATATAAGAGTACCGATAATCCGGTTAAAACACCATTACTAAATCATGTAAGATTGCATCCCAAACAAGGGAACCCTGTTTATTCAACTGAATATAAAATGCAACCAGATCAAGCGTTTTCTGGTTTATCCCCATCGAATTAGAAATAACTAATAGAAATAAAAATGCATGAATTATAATTCTATTTTTTAAAGTTTAATGCTAAAAATTAAAAGTCATGGAAACAAAGAATCAACAATCTGAAAGCGAAGAAAGAAACACGATTTATCATTGCCCTATGAGGTGTGAAGAGGATAAAACGTATGATCATCCGGGAAACTGCCCGGTGTGTAACATGAAACTGGTGCCGGTGGGCGACAAAAATTCACATAGCCATCATCATAACTGTTGTTAGTACATCCAATTCAAAATACAAAAAATGGAAAGTCCAAAGAAACCCAAAGAGCCTGCAAAAAAGGCAACTGAGGAAAATTCAAAAATGGAACACGGCTCCATGAAATCTGGAGACAACCCGTCCATGGGTATGGAAGGGCATGATCATCATACGATGATGATTGCTGATTTTAAAATGCGTTTTTACGTGGTACTTATCCTGTCGGTCCCCATCATCCTGTTATCAACCATGATACAGAAATTTATGGGTGTCGATTGGCAGTTTACAGGTTCTAAATATATTTTACTTGTCTTATCAACCGGGGTGTTTTTTTACGGTGGCTGGCCCTTTTTTAAAGGGTTGGTTACTGAAATAAAGACAAAGACGCCCGGCATGATGTTTTTAATAGGCTTTGCCATAACGTCAGCTTATATTTACAGCGCTGCCGTTGTTTTTGGCTTAAAAGGCGAGGACTTCTTTTGGGAACTGGCAACGCTAATCCTGATCATGCTTTTGGGGCATTGGATCGAAATGAAATCGATTGCAGGGGCATCAAAAGAATTAGAGTTACTGGTACAATTGATGCCAGCCGATGCCCACATGGTAATGCCTGATAAGGTGCATGATGTAAAGACTGACACGCTGAAAGAGAACGATACCATTCTGGTAAAACCGGGTGAAAAAGTTGCTGCCGATGGAATAATCCTGGAAGGGGAAAGCTACCTGAATGAATCCATGATTACCGGTGAATCAAAACCTGTTCAGAAAATAAAAGGCCAAAAAGTAATAGCAGGTTCAATTAACGGGAATGGATCGATTAAAGTGACCGTATCCCATGCCTCAAAAGATTC
>CAYGFI010000215.1:0-6667 GCA_964349045.1 uncultured Chitinophaga sp. | reverse complement strand
AGGGTGGTATCATTTTGGTCTGTTTGGTGGTAAGGTTCTAAATCCTTGTTAAAATTACAGAACCCATCGGATACAGTTCATGCTTTATCGCTTCAAAACTCAGGGTTAAAACCAAAGAACCAAACTTATCTTGAAAAGTTTTTAGATGTAACCAAGTCACAACTATTCTTTGCCAAAGGGGTAATTTTAGTTGAAGGAATTTCAGAAGCATTGCTAATGAAAGTATTCAGCCGAAAAGTTGGAGAGACATATGACATTGAAAAAACCGGAATTGAAATTGTAAACATAAACGGAGTTGGCTTTGAACATTTCGCAAATCTTTTCAATAATGCAGAAGAGGCAAAAAACCTACAAACAAGGTGTGCCTTAATTACTGATGATGACAGAAAAGAAATTGCCGATAACCCAAGCTCAAGAATGAATAATGTAAACGCCTTGAATGGCGGAACTTTAAAAGCATTTATTGGAGCAATCACTTTTGAATACGAAATGTTTTTAGCAAGTGAAGTAAATCGAGCATTACTGCTTAGTGTATATTCAGAATTTCATACCGACACAGTAATCACCATTGATGCCAACATGCAAATTTATTCAAAAAACTTTGTGGATAAAGTGAAATCACAAAAAGGCAAATCAGAACTTGCTTTACGATTAGCAATTCATTTGGAAAACGGATACGAATTAAACAAAGCATTTGCAAAGCAAGCCCTTTCTAATGCACCTCTAAATGAAGAAGCATATCTTGCATCACTTGTTGAACCGTCCCGAAATGATTTTAACGCTTACAAAAATTTCAAAGTTCCAAACTATATTGAAAGAGCAATAAAGTATGCAGTTAAAGGCGAAATCAATGTTTGAGAGTTTATCACCAACACAACACGAAATAGTTTTCAATAAGTTCGGCAAGTTTGTTGTCAGGGCTTGTCCAGGTAGTGGAAAAACTTATTGTGTAAGTGCTCGGCTTGCAAGATTGATAATTGAGTGGAAAGAAGATTACACTGGAGTTGCTGCCGTTTCTTTTACAAATGTTGCATGGAAAGAAATTGAAAAAAAATATAAAGAACAATTCAGTTCTAATCACTCAATATCTTTTCCTCATTTTATTGGCACACTTGACAGTTTTATAAACCAGTTCATATTTCTTCCCTTCGGACATTTAGTAATGCATTGCAACAAGCGACCAACTCTTGTTGGTGAACCTCACAATTCATGGACTTATAGAATATATGATAGAGATCCTCATCAATATTTTGATAAGTGCAGTTTTGATGTGAACGGCTATTTAATCCGAATTGCACCTGCACAGAGTTTTAACTTCAGTTGGAAGAATAATAATGATGGTAAAACAAATGGACATGTTCTTAATTTGCTTGCAGCAAAAAACGAACTAATTAAGTTAGGTTACTCCAACCAATCTGACGCAAATTATTTTGCGATGAAAATACTTGAGCAGTTCCCTTTAATTTGCCAGGCAGTTGCTCTAAGGTTTCCTACCCTAATTGTTGATGAAGCACAAGACACATCAGAAGTGCAAATGCGTATTATTGATTTGCTTGCCGCAAGTGGGCTAAACGAAATAATGCTTGTTGGTGACCCAGACCAAGCAATTTTTGAATGGAACGGAGCTAAACCTGCCTTATTGAATGAAAAAATTGTTCAGTGGGGAAATGCAGTTTCATTAAATGAGAATCGCAGAAGTTCAAAACTAATTTGTGATAGCACTTTTAATCTTTCTTCATTGCCAGCTGCGTCTACCTCTGTCAACTCAGAAGTTGTTAATTGCGAATATCGGCCAACGGTTGTTGTTTTCAACAATAACCTACCACAAGTTGTAACTAACTTTCTTGCAGAATGCACCGCAAACGGAATTACACTTTCAGATAAAACTGTTTCGATTTTATACAGAGGTAAAGGAATGATAAATGAAATTGTTGGTGTTCAAAGAATTCCTTTCGGTGTAAACCATTGGAACAATCAAAACAAATTCACAAAAGATTTTGTCAGAGGTAAATATCATTACGACCAAGGAGATTTTAAAACAGGTTTTAAGTTAATTGAAAAGGCAATATTTAAAATGCAACTTGATGTGATAGTTTGTTCAGAGGAAATGATTAATAAAAGAATTGAAACAATTGGTTTCATAAAACATAGAACTATTGTTTCCAATTACATCGGCCTTTTGCCGAATACAAACACATCATTAGGCGGCTGGATTGAAGCAACAAACACTGCTTTTGCTTCTAAGAACATTCAGCACACTTTGCAGATTAATCCTGATAGCAATAATTATTCTTTTTCTCAAATATTTTTGAACGAAGACGATATTGTGGCTGAAACCAATTACAGAATTGGAACAGTTCATAGCGTAAAGGGTGAAACTTTTGATGCGACACTCTTAATCCTAAAAGAAAGAGCTGCAGACAATTCTAAATATGTAAACTTATTGGCTATAACAAATCCATCATCCGATCACGAAGAATTACGCATTACATATGTAGGTATGACACGGCCGCGAAAGGTTTTGATGTTGGCGGTTCCTAACGAAGTTTGCAGAGTTGCTTGGCAAAACAAATTAAATATTCTGTAATAACAGCCAAATGGCTAACATGTAACAACACCTACAGGAATTGGCGGTACAGCCGTTAATAATGATTTGTGCTTAGAAATTGCCCACTTCTTATAGCTGCAAAACATTAGCATATTTGTATTCAAACTAATTTTGGAAATGGATACAACCACTGTACAATTTTTTTGTTTCAGTTTTTAATACTGTGGGGATAATGTGGGGAAACAACCACTAAATAAAAACGCAACAAGCTCTAAATATGCTTATTGCGTTTTATTAAAGTGACCCTACCGGGATTCAAACCCAGAAAAGAAGGTTCAAGAACTGATGTCACTAAGCCAGCCTTAGAGACATCAGAAACTATATATATCGTGAAAAATATTGAGACTAAAGAAAACGGGGGTGTCATGAAACGCGACATCCCCTCAAGGTTTTAATATGTATGATTTGACAGGTGAATATAGGTGCAAAGGGTATAAGTATAAGGCGAAATCCTTTAAAAGTAAACCTCCTCAGTAATTATAAAGCCAATGCTATCAAGTTTCTTATCCTCCATACTAACTTGGTTGGACTTCGAAAGAGCATTAAAGAATTTTTTATCCCCGGCATATAGACGTTTGAGAATTAAATTATCATTTTCAAAAAGATCACATTCTTCTACAATCTCTGCACTTCTCCAGCTTTTGCAGGCCGTTTTTAATTTCTGTCTCACTCCTTCCTCAGCCTTTTCAAACTTGCCTAAAAAACAGGTTGTTTCATTCAAATTATGCACTCGTCCAAACCACAGGCAGGTTGCGCAGCTCTGGGTTGCAGGATTATAGAAGCACTTCTTTTCATGCTGCTTCAGATAGTTCTTGTTAAAGGAAATTTTGCGGCAATAGTCGCACTTGTTGATCATAATTTGTATCATACTTTTGTATTTATTGGTTAATAAACCTTATAATTTAATTACGGACAAAGAGGTAATCAACCTTGCATATTTCTCTATCCAATCATCCTCGTCAACTATTTCTACCCCAAAGACTTCAAAGAATAAATACTCAGAGATATTATTCTGAAGTCGGTAGACTTTCGTTTTGTTCGAGAAAGCTCGTGTAACAGCAATAAACTCACCCATATCAATAAAGCCTTTTCGCTCTGAAACTATCACCATGTCGCAGGTATCAATAGTAGCATTACAAACTCTCGCATCCTTATATTCTTCAAAATCATAGTTTGGGGAGATAATGATCCCCTCAGGAAAGCGATCCTTAAGAAATCTCAGTTCTTTTTCCTCTCTTAAATGGTAGAAAGAAGCTTTAGAATTCGAATAAAAGATTCGATTTGTTTTCATTTTTTTATTATTTATTTCTAATCAATAAGCGTTTCCCGTACAGTCCGGAATATATATCCCCCGGAATAATTATGATAATTCCTTTGAGTACATATTTTTAATAATACTTTCAATCTCAACTTGTTGAAATGAATCGCTTGCATAAGAAATCAATTCCCTGTATGCTGATCCCTGATCAACTCCGAACCTATGCAACACTCCTGTAAACTGCTTAATGAAGTTGTGTCTACGCCCCAGGGTGAAGCAATAATTCTTTTCCATCCATTTCCGGGCATTTATTATCAACTGGTCATTTGTGGCAGGTGCTTTATATTTTTTTATTGCTGGAGGGATGAATACTCTTCTGTATGTTTCGGCCCTTTCATTTATGACTGCTTCCGGATCATAACTCATCCCACGAAGTGAAGCTGGGTTTTTGGGCGCTTCATCAATGACTAAACCAATTGAAAGAAAATCTTTCTCGAGTGCTAAAAAATGAAGTTTGTGTTTAGTGGGTGTACTGATAGGGATAATTAAAAACAAGCCCTTACCCGAAACGGACAAAGCCGCAAAATAAACGTTTTCAATGTCTGAAAGAGAGTTTCTAAAAGCTGGCCAGTCATTTATACCTTCATTGCCTTTTGAATCAAAGTCTAAGCATATAAATCCACTGTGTTGAATTAATGCTTCATTCTTTCGCCTGCTGAACGTGCCTGAAATTGTCACTGCTGGAAGTGTAGCTTTAATTTTATCCCTGGTCGCTTTATCATTTATATCTCTGATCGCCTCAACTTCATTTTTATAATCACCTCGAATTACATTAATGCAAAAATCCTGAATAGAAACTTCGCTCGCCGGAACATGGTCGTAATAATTTCGAAATACTGATATTTTGCTTAATTCATTCATTATCATGGTTATATCTTTAGTGCCATTCGTTTTTTTTATTAAAACATTTCATTTAGTGCCATCAGGTGCCATATAGTGCCATTCATTTTACTATGTGTTAGATATTCAATGTTTTAGATTAGTGCCGTATAGTGCCATCTCTCAGTTAGGTTGTTTAGTGCCATAGTGCCATTTGCATATATCTATATGCAAATGGCACTACGCTAACAAACTGATTAATTTTCTTCATTGCTGTATTTTGATAAAATGTACCTTCCATCCGATTGAATTCTGATATGTCCGCTTTTTATTGCATTGCTGATATGCCTTTTTGCTGTACGTTCTGCCTTCCCTGATCTGGGTATGTACCTTTCAACTAATTCTGTATAGTTTAATCTTACCCCTGATAATATTGCTGTTATATTAGCAGATCTTTCCAATTCATTACGTTCTGAGGTTGATAATTTTATGGGGGTGTCAATCCCTACCGGGAGGCCTTCAGGATCAAAAATAAAGCTGAAATCTGGCCAGTCACCATGTCGGGTATCAGTTGCTGAAACTGTGAACACTCCGTTTTCTTTTGAAAGGCTAATAACAGCCTCAGACTTTTTCTGAAGAGATCCCCCAAAGTGTCCGGTTGCGTTTTTGTCGTTTTTGTTTTCGTGAATGGTGCAAATGATAAGCTTTTTATAAATTGAGGCACCTTTCAAAATTCTATCAACCGCCTGTTTTGTTTCTCCAATATCGTTTATATCATTTACCCAGTCGGTAGCAACATCTAAGATTATTATTTCATTTTCTGTCGATTCCAACAAGGATTCAAATAGTTCCCATCTTTGGGTAAGGTCTAGTTCCCTGGCAAAAAAAATCTGCAAAGCATCATTGTTTTTATCCTCAGGGATGCCACATAAACGGTGTGTTCGCCTTGCTATCTTATAAATTTGATTTATGCTTTGTTCGCTGTCTATCCAAGCGATCTGTTTTTTTTGATGGCTTGTTATGGTTAAATATGATCCTAAAAAATTAGACGTTACAAATACTGAAACCAACGTTGTTTTCGCTCCTTTCTGCTTTGCCTTTATGGTTTTAATATTTCCCGCTGAACATAGTGTAACGCCTGATATTGAAAAAATCGGTTCAGGATCAGGAATGTTTTTACTTAGGTCGATTCTATGATCCTCTGGTGAAAAGGTTTTTTTAATCCCATTTTCTTCCGGCAAATCATTGAAATTTTTCGATCCCATGGCTATGCGTGTTTCCTTACAGGTATTTCTGACAGGTTTATTTCAGATTCTTTAAATAGGATTCGGCCATTGATCCGGTAGGCTTTAAGTTTGCCCATTTTTATCGCTTTGTCAATTGATGGTAAACTTATGTGCAGGAGTTTCACAACCTCCGCACGTGTTAGGTATATTGTTTCTTTCTTGCCGGGTATTGCAGCAAGTTCATTTCTTACGGCCTCCTGAATTATTTCTTTGAGGCTTTCAGAACTAACGTTTTCTAAAATAATTCCGTTTTTCATGATACGTTTGTTTTATTTTACGCAATTTTACGGCAAAAAAAAAGGGGCACCCTTGCGGCACCCCCTGACTTTCTTTTGATTTATTAATCCGGATATAATTGTTTGAATATTTTTAGTCCATATTCATAATCTCTTTTATACTCTTTTTTAGTGCTTTCATTTATTGGATTATTTTTTGACATTGCTTCAAGGAGAAATTGATAAACTGTTTTCCCAGATTGTTCTCCTTCCCACATATTTTCAACATACTTGATTATTTCACTCTTCCTTAAAACCTCGCCATCAAGAAAGTTTTCCTTACCAGATTCTTGAAGTAAACAAATGAAAAAACCTCGTGCCCTCATGATACTATCATATTCTTTAATTGAGGGTATTGTAT
>CAYGFI010000214.1:0-6835 GCA_964349045.1 uncultured Chitinophaga sp. | reverse complement strand
ATTTTGAAATGTAATATTTTGTACTTATATTTATATCACAATTTCCTTATTCGGATACCAAATTATTGAATTATGACTACAAGACAAACATTTTCAATTTTATTTTACCTTAGAAAAGATAAGGAAAATAAGGATGGCGAAGTTCCCATTTATTTGAGGATAACAGTAAATGGTAAAAGATCTGAAATGGCAACCAATCGGTATATTCTGACTGAAAGGTGGAATTATGAGGCGGGAAGGCCGAAAGGAACTAAAGAAGATGTAAGAGAAATTAATGAGTACATGGATTTATTACGCCGGAAAGTATATGATTCTCAAAAGAAATTATTAGAAGAGGATAAAGAAGTTACTGCAGTTTCTTTAAGAAATATGACCCAGGGTAATACCGGTATCAGAAAAACTGTAGGGGATGTATTCCAATACCACAACAGTATGATGGAAGAATTAATACCTTCTCAATATGCACCAGCAACTCTTGTTCGATTCAAGACAACTTATGATCATATCAAGGCATTTATGATTCACGACTATGGAACAGATGATATGTTTTTATCTCAGCTTAATCATGAATTTATCACAAGGCTAGAACATTATTTTATGTCTGTGAAAAAGTGTAATCATAATACAGCTGCAAAATATATAAAGAACTTCAGAAAAGTAATTAATCTGGCTGTAAAAAATGACTGGGCAATTAAGGATCCATTTGCAAAATATTCAATTAAAATAAAGGAGGTTAAAAGGGAGTTTCTGGATGCTGATGAACTTGAAACCATAGAAAATCTTAAAATTCAAATTCAGAGACTTGATTTAGTTAGGGATATTTTTGTATTTTCTTGTTATACAGGTATGTCATATGTAGATGTAGCTGCATTAACTCCTGAAAATATAAGAAAAGGGATAGATGGGGATCAATGGATTTTTACAGAACGTACTAAGACTTCAATAAAATCAAATGTGCCATTACTTCCGAAAGCTCTTGAGATTATTGAAAAATATAAAAATTATCCCACAAATAATATTAATAATGTACTCCTTCCAGTATTAAGTAATCAGAAAATGAATGCATATCTTAAAGAGATTGCAGACCTGGCTGGAGTATCCAAGAATATAACATTTCATTTAGCGAGGCACACTTTTGCTACAACCGTAACCATGACTAACGGAGTTCCACTAGAATCAATAAGTGAAATGATGGGTCATAAAAGTACAAGGACAACTCAAATGTATGCTAAAATACTTGACAAAAAGGTAAGTGAAGATATGAAGATTCTAAAGTCTAAAATTGATATCGATAACAATAAAAAAATAGCTAAGCAAACACTTTAAAAACATACATAGGGTAAAAATTGACCAACTGGAGAAAATGAATTTTGAGAAGTTAATTTAATCCAGTAGTAAAGGAGATTTCCACCCCCCTAACCTCGCTTAGAACTATGCTTGAACCTCTAGATTCACAAGACTCTTCCTCTGCAAATTCTTTCATGGCTTTTATACCTTAATGTCATGAGATTGAAGAATTCAGCTTTTCATTTCAAATATCTTTGGTTTTTTTCTTCTTGTTAAATATTAGTAGGTTATCTTCAATATTTTTGGTTACCTTTATTTATCAATACTATCCCGAAGTATTTATTAGGAATAAATTTTTGACCCACCATGAATCTCAATAAAGTTAAGCTAAATACCTTTCTCCTATTTGGCATAGGTCTGACCACCCTTCAAGCCCAAGAAGTCATTCCAGCTTCAGGAGGTGAAGCATTTGGTAGTGGAGGTTCTGTAAGCTATTCTGCTGGTCAGGTAGTTTACACAACCCATTCCGGAAACAACGGTTCTGAAGTACAAGGCATACAACAACCATTCGAGATTTCAGTAATATCAGGAATTGAAGAACAGCCCGGAATAAGCCTTAAATTATCTATTTACCCAAATCCGGCAAGCGATTACCTTACTCTGAGGATTGAAAAATTCGACTTTGAAAACCTGAGCTATAAACTTATTGATTTAAACGGAAAGCTCTTGGAGAACAAAAAAATAGAAAGTAATGAAACTAGTATTGATATGAACAGGCTCATCCCTGCCACATACTTTTTAAAAATTCTTGAAGAGAATAATCATGCCCTGTCTCCCCAGGAAATAAAAACATTCAAGATCATAAAAAATAAACATCCATGAAAAATCTTTGCAGTATTTTATTAGCAATGAGTTTAAGTATAAGCGTTTTTACTCAAGCACCTCAGAAAATGAGTTATCAGGCTGTAATACGTAACAGTAGTAACCAGTTAGTAACCAACCAAACAATAGGCATGAAGATTAGCATTTTACAAGGTGCAGCCAACAGCACAGCCGTTTATTCAGAAACCCAAACCCCAACAACCAATGCTAATGGTTTAGTAAGCATTGAAATTGGGGGTGGCGACGGCTTTGACCTTATCGATTGGGCAAACGGACCCTATTTCATAAAAACCGAAACCGACCCTGAAGGATTAACAAACTATACCATTTCCGGGATAAGTGAACTGTTAAGCGTGCCGTATGCATTGTTTTCAGCAAATAGCATCTTTGAAATTAAAACAAGCGAAGAAATTGCTTCACTAACTCCTCAAACTGGACAAGCAGTGTTTAACTCTACAGAAAGCTTATACCAGATTTACGATGGCTCGAAATGGAACTCACTTCCGGCAACCTGTTGGCCACAACCTACAACCGCTTTTGCGGGAAGTGATCAAGTGTTTTACGATGGAACAATTAGCACAACTTTAGCTGCCAATACACCTGTAGCCCAACACGGTACAGGGCATTGGACAATTATAACCGGAGAAGGTGGACGTTTCGACGATGCATCAAAATCCACAGCAACTTTTACCGGCCAAGCATATGCTACTTACGAATTACAATGGAGTATTGCCACAAGCTGCGATTTTTCTACCGATAATGTTAATGTTTTTTTCGGACAAAATGGAGCCGGAGAAACCATTACCGATGCCTCCGGAAATGTTTACAAAACAGTAACCATTGGCTCCCAAACCTGGATGGCTGAAAATCTTAAAACAACCAAATATCAAAATGGAGATAGTATTCCTAATGTAATAGATAATTCCTCATGGAGTACAATTTCTACAGGTGCATTCAGCGATTATGGAAATACGCCAAGTAATAGCGAAATATATGGGAGGTTATATAATTGGTATACTGTAATTGACACTAGTATTTTCTTGGAAGATGGATCAACTTCAGTGTCTAGGAAAGTAATCTTGGGCATCGTTAATAGTTGGGTTCAATTGGATAAAGCCCAAGATAATAATAAAATGCACATGTTTTTTTGGAATTGAATTATAAAATAATTCTATCTGAGATCATTAATTGGTAGAGATTGGAAAAATAAATTGTAATTTTATAAAGGGACTTAGTTAAATATAACAAATTGATATTTGAGGTAGTGAAATCAATCTGGAGCTATAACTCTTTGATTAAAAAATCGATCTAAACGTTTCCTAAGCATCACTATAAGTATTTTAGAAAACAATCTTGGCTCAATCACCATTTATACCAGGTAAAATCTATCATCGAAGGAGTGATATTCATTCTATCTACGGCGGTAATTGGCAAGCTGGGATATGCCCTTCTGCTAATTATCCATATATTTTTATTTTTACAGGGAAATCTGGCCATCAACATGGTTATCAGGATGGATGGGATAATCCAAATGTATTCACTTATACGGGTGAAGGGCAGTCAGGTGATATGAAATTTACCAAAGGTAATCTTGCTCTCAAAGATCACTTGCAAAACGGAAAGAGAGTTTTCCTTTTTGAGAGCGAGAGAAAAGGCTTTGTGAAATTTATAAGTGAGGTGGAATTTTTTGATGCTGATTATTTTGAAACGATTGACACAAAAGGACATTTTCGGGTAGGGATTAAATTCTTTTTCAAAAGAAAAGGGGCATTTATTCCGGTCCAACCTGATTTATTAACTCAATCTTCAATTGCTACGGATTTTCTATCAAAATATGGTATTATCCCACCAAATGAAACAGAAAGAACCGGATTGGTAACTTCCCGGGTTGGTCAAGGCGCCTATAGAAAAAGAATTATTCACAGGTGGGAGTATAAATGTGCTGTTACAGGATTTGACAAACTTGATATATTAATCGCATCACACATTGTTCCCTGGGTAGCTTCAAATGACAATGAACGACTTGATGTAAACAATGGCTTGCTTTTGTCTCCAAATTATGATGCTCTTTTTGACAGGCACCTGATAAGTTTTGAAAATAGTGGGAGGATTATTCTTTCGGATGTTATAGAGTATCAGGCATACAAAAGAATTGGACTTACCGGAACTGAAAAGATTAATAATCTAAGTTCTTATAATTTTAATTATTTGGAGAGGCATAGATTAGTTTTTGCTGAAAATAATTGAATTTAAGGTGAGTTGAAAAATAAGTGGGTTTGACCATATTTAACCGGTTAGATTACAATTTGTATAAATAGCATCTTAATAGATACTTAGCTCCGACCAGCGATGGTCAATTCACTCCGGATAAAAGTGTTAAAGGCTTCCGGATTTCGCACCCACGAACTTCACAACCTTCTTTTTTTGAAATGATGACTTAATTCCTGGTAAAAATGTGAAAACACAGTAAATTAATTGACCAACTGGGTAAGTCCAGGAGAAAACGGGTAAGGCCGGGAGAAAACAGGTAAGGACGGAAGAAAACGGGTAAGCACGGGAGAAAACGGGTAAGGACGGGAGAAAACGAGTAAGGCCGGGAGAAAACAGGAAAGGCCGGGAGAAAACAGGAAAGGCCGGGAGAAAACGGGTAAGGTCAGGAGAAAACAGGTAAGGACGGGAGAAAACAGGTAAGGCCGGGAGAAAACAGGTAAGGCCGGGAGAAAACAGGTAAGGTCAGGAGAAAACGGGTAAGGTCAGGAGAAAACAGGTAAGGACGGGAGAAAACGGGTAAGGACGGGAGAAAACGGGTAAGATCGTAAAAAAAAGAGGTAAGGTCGTCTACACTATGGGTAAGATCGTAAAAAAAAGAGGTAAGGTCGGCTCCACTATTGGTAAGGTCGGGGAAAAAAGAGGTAAAGTTGCCTAACCCATGGGGATGCTCAGCAAAAAATGGGAAGTGATTATCTCAAACTTTTGTTAGCTGGTAAAACCAGATGCTTGACCATATTTAACCGGTTAGGTTACAATTTATATAAATAGCATCTTAACAGATACTTAACTCCGACCAGCGATGGTCAATTCACTCCGGATAAAAGTGTTCAAGGCTTCCGGATTTTGCACCAAGCTGGAAATTAAATGATTTTGCCGGCTTTATATCTCAGGGAAGCTACTGATTGAACTAATGGAAAAATAAATAACTATAATAAAATTCGGTTTAAATCGAATAATATTATACTTTTACTCGGTTTAAAACGAGTAAAAGTATGGTTAATATGATTCAAAGGCATCTGAAAAGGAGTATAGAAAAATACCTGTTCCAAAAAAAGACAATAATTCTATACGGAGCGCGACAAACCGGGAAAACAACCTTAATGGATCAAATACTGGAGCCATTCAGGGAAGAAACGCTTTTTCTGAACGGAGACGATGCAGATACAAGGCAATTGTTTACAAACCTGAACGCAACTCAATTGGTTCCATTAATTGGAAAATCCAAAATTGTTTTGTTGGATGAAGCCCAACGAATTCCTGAAACAGGTCTGGTATTAAAAATAATACACGATAATTTTAAAAATGTTCAGCTTATTGCTACCGGTTCTTCTTCATTCGATCTTGCTAATATGATTAATGAACCACTTACCGGTAGAAAATTTGAATTTACCCTTTACCCCTTATCGTTTAGTGAAATGGTTGACTATCATGGCTTTCTTACAGAAAAAAGATTGCTTGAACATCGGTTGATTTATGGATATTATCCCGACATTGCAGTAAATACAGGTAATGAAATAAAATTACTTAAGTCGCTCGCTTCAAGTTTCCTGTACAGAGATTTATTAAGTCTGGAAACCATTAAAAAACCTGTTTTGCTGGAAAAGATTCTTTCTGCACTTGCATTGCAAATCGGAAACGAGGTATCCTACAATGAATTGGCACAATTGCTTAACTCTGATAAGGAAACCATCGAAAAGTATATTGATTTGCTGGAAAAAACCGGTGTCGTTTTCCGTTTGGGCGCACTGAGCGGGAATGTTAGGAATGAAATCAAAAAAGGTCGAAAAATTTATTTTTGTGATAATGGAATACGCAATGCTGTTTTAGGAAATTATTCTCCTTTATCAATGAGAACAGATAATGGCGCTTTATGGGAAAATTTTCTTGTCAGCGAACGGATCAAGTACCTTGGGAATAATGAGAAAGATGTAAAATCATGGTTTTGGAGGACTACTCAACAACAGGAAATAGATTATATTGAACAATCGGATCATAAAATCTATGCGTTTGAATTCAAATGGAACCCAAAGAAAAAAGGCAGCCTTTCCAAAACTTTTTCCAAGGCTTATCCTGATTATGAGTTTAAGGTGATAAATCCGGAAAATTTCCATGAGTTTGTTATGAAAGGGGAAGGGTAAAAACAGCAAGGGTTTGAGTTGCGGGCAAGAGGATAAAAGTTGCCTTAATTGAGTCCTGTATTTCATGTAAGTCATTAACTGGTGAGTAGCTGGCAATTTTTGCCCATTTTGAAAATTTTAATTTGTCGGCAAGGCAAGGTTTTTCATTTTCATTAACATATTATTCCAATGTAAATCAGAGAGACAATAATTTTGAGAATAAAAATTATTTAGTCGAACTGAACCTGAGCTTGTCGAAGGAATATTCCCCACTGTTT
>CAYGFI010000213.1:0-6871 GCA_964349045.1 uncultured Chitinophaga sp. | reverse complement strand
CCTGTGAATTACCCAATTCTGCGGAGGTTTGCAAATCAAGACAACCGCCTGCCTCATCTCCCAAAGTAATTTTAACGACTCCCCGGTTAGAATATGCCATGGCAAAACGCGGGGATATTTTTATTGCCATAGTAAAGTCTTCAATAGCCCCGGTATAATCCCGGAGATCGCTTTTTGTGAGTCCGCGGTTATTGTAGGCATCGGCAAATCTGCGCTCCAACTCAATGGCTCTGTTGAAATCTTCAATTGCTGCATCATACTGATTGAGGTATTTCTTTGCAAGTCCACGGTTATTGTAACTATCTGAAAGTTTCCGGTTTAATTCCAATGCTTTTGAATAATCATCAATAGCCCCCTGGTAGTCTTGAAGGTCAAGCTTTATATTTCCGCGGTTATTATAGGGCTCCTCGTAATCCGGACTGATTTCGATAGCTTTGGTAAAATCCTCAATAGCGCCGGTAAAGTTTTGGAGGTTTCGCTTTGCAATCCCCCGGTTATTATATGCTTCTGCATAATTTGGGTCGGCTTCAATGGCTGTGGTATAATCATCAATAGCTCCACTGTAGTGTTTTGCTTCCATTTTTTTATTTGCCTGGCCAAAATATTCCCCGGCTAACTGGTCAAATCCTTCCCGACCCTTTATCACGGGATCCATCCGGTTAAAATACTTGTCATCTTTCTGGCCGTAACCAAAGGTAGTTATGCTCAAAACCATAAATAAAATACACAACACTCTCATCAGGATAGAATTTAAGTTTTTGATTTATCAGGTTTAAAGTCTGATAATCTAATGATTATTTGCATGAAAGTTACATAATCAATCATTTTTATCCTAATTTTAGATGTTACACTATTCACTTGGAGCAAATAATTATGGTGGAAACTTAATGGTTATACTTTCAATAGGGGCGAAAAGATTAGTGGATAAATATTTTAAACCTTAAAACAATGGGATTTATAAGAGAAACAGATGGCGTTGATTTTGTAATTCAGAGCAAATTTCTTACAAAGAAGCAGGAAAAAGAACTGAGCGAGTACATAGCAAAGAGGAAGCTTGAAATAAAAAAGTTGACTAATAAGTGGCCAAAGACAAAACAAGTATTCTGAAATTACATGGTTAATGTTTCAGTACCACAAACCAAAACGCCCAAATCCATTACAGATAAAGGCGTTCCGGTCAATTTAAAGTGGGCTATACTGGATTCGAACCTGTGACTTCTACCCTGTCAAGGTAGCACTCTAAACCACTGAGTTAATAGCCCGGAATTTTTGTCAAAAATAGTAAATTCTTCCTAACTTACATCCTGCTTCGGCTTAAAGGGCGGCTATTCTTCCCGGTTCACTTTCGGGATTATAGAGCTTCTTTAAATCATTTTTCTTAAAATTGAAGCTTAGAGAAATATAGAATAACTGGGTTTTGTTGTAATCGGAATAATCAACCGGTACGCCAAAGTCGTAACCTTTGAAACCAGTGTTCAGAAAGTTTTCGGGAAAATATTTAAATTTCAGGTTAATCCCCCCGGGAAACTGTATCCCTGCAAAATATGAAGGGGCAAAACGTTTGGTGCGTTTGCTGAACCAGCCGCTCTGCTTGCTTTTACTTCCGTCAATTATTTGTTTCTGCTTATAATGGAAAAATAACTCGTATTCCCCGCCGGTGTAAAAATGCAGATGTTCTTTAAAGGATCCTATTTTAAATGCAAGGGGTACTCCCAATGAATAAGTCCTTCTTTTAAATATGATATCGTTTTCATCGGTTATAATTCCTATATTTCTTATACCATAACCGGTAAAGATGCCAAGATTATTGGTAAAATCGTAATGAAAGTTCTGGCCTGCATGAAAAAACATACTAAACCTCAATTTTGTCGGAACTTCGTTTCCGTTTTTTTCAACATCAGAAAATGCAAATATGAATTCTCCGCTGTTTTCCTTCGAAAACTGGGCGCTTGAATCAATCCTGCAAAGAATGAGGATAAAAGAAATAAGCAACGCTAAATTTTTGATCATAGTTATATATAATTCGGGAAATATGGCTATTGCTACTCTATGGTCACATCAATATTTAAATACAAAACAACACTACCTGAACCTTGAATCTATTTTTTGTGCAATGGTTTCACCGATAGAAAGTGAAGCTGTTGCTGCAGGAGAAGGGGCATTTAAAACATTTATGGCCTGGCGGGTTTCTGAAAAGAAAAAATCATCTATCAGTTTACCATTCCGGTCGCAAGCCTGCGCTCTGACCCCTGCTCCACCCGGAATCAGGTCATGTTTTGTAATTTCCGGGATCAGTCTTTGCAGGGCCCTTGTAAAAGCGCTTTTATTATATGAGCGGTAATACTCTCCCAATCCCATCCGGGTGTATTTAACCATCACTTTCTGAAAACCCGGCCAACTTATGGAATCCCATATATCAGAAAAGGAAATGTCACTTTTTTTATAGCCTTCCCTTTTAAAAGAGAAGACTGCATTGGGTCCGGCCTCGACTCCGCCTTTCATCATCCTGGTGAAATGAACTCCGAGGAAGGGAAAGTCCGGATCAGGAACCGGGTAAATCAGGTTTTTTACCAGGTACTCTTTTTCCGGTTTAAGTTTGTAATACTCTCCCCGAAAAGGGATTATTTTTAATTCCGGCTTTTCTGTCGAAAAATCAGCGATCCGGTCTGAAAACAAGCCTGCTGTATTTACAATAAGTTTCGAGATAAAGGTTTTACCGGTGGTAATAACATCAACTCTTTCACTCCCGAATGAAATTTTCAAAACTTTGTGATTCGTATAAATCTCCCCTGAATATCTTCCGGTGAAAATTTCTGCCATCTTCCGGCATACTTCCCTGTAGTCTGTAATTCCGGTATAAGGTACAAATAAACCGGCAATGCCAGCCGCATGGGGTTCAAATTCCACAATCTCCTCCCCGGGTAATTTCCTTATTTTACTTAGTCCGTTTGCAAGTCCCCGTGTATACAAATTCTCTAAGCCGGTCAGTTCCCCGGGATGAGTGGCAACTATGATTTTGCCGGATAATTCAAAAGGGATGCTGTTACTATGACAAAAATCCAGCATGTATTGGTATCCTTTGATGCAATTCTCAGCCTTAAGACTTCCCGGCTTATAGTAAATCCCCGAATGGATAACTCCGCTGTTATTACCGGTCTGGTGCGAAGCAAGTTCGTTTTCTTTCTCAAGAAGCCCGATTTTCAGAGATGGATTTAACTCTTTGGTTTTCAGCGCAGTTGCAAGTCCTATGATTCCTCCCCCGATAATAACTACATCAAAATTCATTTTTATGAAGGCTAATGTATTCGTTTATGATTCCATCATAAAGCCCGGCAAGTTTTTTCACCAGGGGATGTGAGGATTTTAGTTCAACATCTCCGATTTTTGCCACGGGAAGAATTTTAGCGGATGTTCCGGAAAGAAAAACAGCATCGGCATTTAAAAGGGAATCTCGCTTATATACTTTCTCCTCCAATGAAATTCCATTCGATTCACAGATTGAAAAAATCTTTTTCCGGGTTATGCCTTCAAGGACAATATCTTTAGGGGCTGTATAAATGATATTGTTCTTTACCAGGAACAGGTTTGTCTGGCTCCCTTCGGTTACCGTTCCGTTCCCGTTTTCCAAAATTAATTCATAGAGATGTTTTGTCTCCTTGATAACAGCAATTTCAGCCTTGTATTCAGCAAACCAGTTCTTTACAGTAGGGTTTGGCCGGTCGAACTGAAAAAAATCTGTATTAACACCTTGATTATAAACTTCCTCCTCCGGGTAATAATAGGGTACAGGGTATGCCATAAAAGTTTTTTCCCATTCACCGGTGCCAAAATGAAAAACAAATTTAAGATTTCCCGTTGTCATTTTATTGGCCCTTATCAGTCGAAAGAGAAGTTTTTTCATTTCTACCGCATCTACAAATGGCCGGAGATTTGATTTCCTTGCCGAAGCTTCCAGTCGGTTCATGTGGTCCTCAAGAAAAAGAACTACACTTTCCTGAATTCTGACTACTTCATAGAAGTTGTTCCCTTTAGAAAGAAAACTGTTATCGAATTCATAATCTTCTCTCAGGTCGTTCCCCCGTAAAAAATATTTACCCTGTATCGTTCCCATAGTAAATTTTATTTCCGCAAAAGTACATACAAAATCTTTATGCTTGTAATTTTAGTATAAAACAAAACAACACCCGGAGAGAAATTTTACTTTCAGTTCCGGGTGTCGGGCTACGAGAAAGCGGATTTTACTCGTATTTTAAGGATTCCGCGGGATTAAGCCGTGATGCTTTATAGCTTTGCCATGATACTGTGATCAGAGCAGTTAGCATCGAGATCAGGAAGGCAATAATATAAAAACCTGCCCCAGGATCTATCTTATAATAAAAGTTTTGGATCCATTTATCTGTAAAGTACCAGGCAAAGGGGAACGCAATTAAATTCGCAATAATAACCCAACGACCAAAATCCTTCATAAACATGGTTACTACTTGTCCGGATGTTGATCCCAGCACTTTTCGCAGGCCAATTTCACGGGTTTTTTGCTGGGTGATAAATGATGATAAGCCCAACAGCCCGAGGGCAGCTACAAACAGTGTCAGTAAGGTAAAGATTTTGAATATTTTGCTTATGGCATAATCTTCTTTATAGTATTCGTTAAGTTTATCGTCGAGAAATTTATATTCAAAGGGAAAATAGGGACTGAACTTCTCCCTTGTGTTTCGTATCCATTCGATTGCCTGATCTTCGGAACCGGGTTTAATTCTTACACTCAGGTTACCAAGAAAATCTGTCCGGTCGGTAACAAGTACAACCATAGGTTCGATTGGATTATGCAAAGACCCGTAATTAAAATCTTCAAGAACCCCAATTACCTGCCCATCCATCGCTGCTGTTCCATCCAGATTCAGACGATTCTGGAACCTTTTCCCGAGGGCGTCCTCATTCCAGTTAAATTCCATGGCTGCTCTTTTATTGATCACAAAAGCTTTATCGATATCGGTTCCCATTTCTTTTGAGTATATCCTGCCGGTATCAACTCTAAATCCCATCATTCCGAGGTAATCATAATCTACAAAAAAATTGTGCAAAACCTGTTCTTCCATTTCTCCGTTTGCGCCTTCAACGCGCATAACGTTTTTACTCAGGCTTTCACCCGGGTAAGATGTTGAAGCTCCTGCATCAATTATAATAGGATTCTTTTTAAGTTCCTGTTTAAATGCTTCCAGGTTGGTACGCAGTGTGGAGTCCCTCAGACTTACCACTACAACATTACTTTTATCAAAACCAAGATCTTTATTCCTCATATAATTCAGCTGACTGCTGACAACAAGACTTCCTGTTATCATAAAAACAGAAATGGCAAATTGCATAACCACCAGAAATCTTCTGAAAGCAGCGCCTGCTTTATCACTAACGGCAACTCCCTTAAGAATTTTAACGGGATCCATGGATGACAAATAAAAAGCAGGGTACAATCCGGAGAACACTCCTACAAATACTGTTATCCCGATAAGAATCAGCGAAATAGAAGGAGATAATAAGCCAATCAGGGTAAACTGCTTGGACGCGAATTCATTAAAAAGTGGGAGGACGAGTATGATAAGGCCAATTGCTAAAAACATTGCAGCAATTGAAACCAGTACCGACTCACCCAGAAACTGGTTGATCAGGACACCTCTTTGAGCGCCGGATACTTTTCTCATTCCCACTTCCCTGGCCCTTCGGGCAGAGCGGGCCGTTGCCAGGTTCATATAATTAATGCCTGCAATCACCAGGATAAATATCCCAACAAACCCCAATATATATAAATAAGATTTATTCCCCTTAGGTTGGTCATACTGAAGATTAGATGAATCATAATGTATACCTGCAATTGGTGAAGCCATCAGGGTAAAGCCTCCGTTTATCTGCTCTCCGATCTCCTTCATGTATTTGTCATAGAAAGCTGGAAATTTATCGAATATGGTATTTATGGAAGTATTGGATTTAAGTTTCACGAAACTGTAAACATTTATATTCCAGAACGACCCTGCACTTCTGTCGTTAAATCTTTCTTCGCCGATTTGTTTTGCTATAGTAGCGCTGGAAATCAATCCATTATAACGCATGTGGGTGTTCCAGGGGATATCGATGAAGACTCCTCTGATGGTATATATCTGATTATCATTAGTTTTAATTGTTTCACCTAGGATATCAGTCTTTCCAAAATACTTATGGGCCATAGAGGCTGAAATTACAATTGTATTCGGTTCTATCAGCGCTGTTAAAGGATCCCCTTGCAGAAAGCGGGTTAAAAAGACACTAAAAATGGTGCTGTCAGCATAATAAACCGAGTCTTCCTGAAAAAAGTCCTGGTTTTTATCAAAATACAGGGCCCCGGCAGGAAACAATCTTGCATTTGACTCAATTTCAGGATATTCATCCATTAAGGTAGGCCCCAGGGGGAACTGGGTTACGGCAAACTTATCCTCCTTACCTTTTATATTAAAATTCGCCTCAAGACGATAAATCCTTTCATAATCAATAAAGTGTTTATCATAATTCAGCTCATCCCCGATATAAATATAAATGAGGAATGCGGAGGCAAGTCCGATAGCCAGCCCAAAAAGATTGATAAGAGAATAAAAAAGATCTCTTCTGAAAGCCTTAACTAAAGTAGCCAGGTAATGTTTGATTAGTGACATAGATTTAAAATTAACTGTTTTAATCTGCGGATCAATATTCTTTAAAGCAGTTGTTTCAATTTCAGAGGTATGAAACAATTTGCAAAAATTTTATATTAATAGCATTATTTGATAATTTAAAGTTAATTAAAAGGTTATTATTTTTAAAATCTAATTTATGACCAGCTAGAATTTTTTCTTTCCAAAAGCTGGAG
>CAYGFI010000212.1:0-6886 GCA_964349045.1 uncultured Chitinophaga sp. | reverse complement strand
GAACTAAATAAATATATAAATAAAGCCGAAAAAGGCACTAATGCAAAACTTTTACGCATTCAGATTGTTGACAGCGAAAGTAATCTTAAGGTGGATATGTTTTCCAGAACACAATACCTGAATCTTACCGATAAATTTTTTGAATATGTGGATGCAAATCCTGAAATTGAATATTTGTTGAAATAATTAAATGCATTTCAGCAATGCTTTTTTTATTTTTAATTTTGTCAACTTAAATAATTTTGTTATGGCAATTGAATTAACAGACAGCAACTTCGAAGAAATGGTCCTTAAATCAGATAAACCCGTTATCGTTGATTTTTGGGCAGAATGGTGTGGCCCCTGCAGAATGGTCGGTCCGATAGTTAGCGAAATCGGTGATGATTTCAAAGGTAAAGCCATTGTCGGAAAACTTGATGTAGATAGTAATCCCGGCGTTACCCAGAAGTTTGGCATACGGAATATTCCAACTATTTTGTATTTTAAAAACGGTGTAGTTGCTGATAAACAAGTCGGTGCAGTTGCTAAAAGTACTCTTGTCAATAAGTTGGAAGCATTGTTATAGATAATTGAGACGTAAGGAGTTTGAAGTATATTGAGTGCTTAAAGTTATTGTGGTTAAAACTTCAGGCACTTCAAACTTTTGGCACTTCCCCGATGAATCCGGTAAAAAAAGTCTGCGTTTTTTGCGCTTCCAGTCCCGGGATAGACAAGATCTATTTCAGGGATGCCGGATTATTAGGAAAAATATTTGTTGAAAACAATATTCATGTTGTATATGGAGGGGGAGCAGCCGGATTGATGGGACATATGGCCGATACGATTATTTCCGGGGGAGGTGGGATTACCGGTATAATCCCTCAGTTCATGAAAAAAATGAACTGGTCACATTCCAGGGTTACTGAAATGATTGAAGTTGAGACTATGCATCAGCGTAAAAATATGATGATCCATGATGTTGATGCTGTCGTTGCTTTACCGGGAGGAGTAGGAACCCTGGAAGAACTGACAGAAGTTATTACCCTGAAGCAACTGGGACAGTTTTTAGCCCCCATCGTAATTCTCAATACAGCAGGATATTATAATCATTTGAATGAATTCTTTCATAAAATGATGGAAGAGAGATTTATGAGGCATATTCATAAGGAAATCTGGCAAATAGTTGATGCACCTTCTGAGGTAATTCCCGCCATAGAAAATGCTCCCCACTGGGATGGCAATGCCCTTAAATTCGCTGCATTTGAGGATTAATTGAATTTGCGTCCGATTACCAAAATATCATCCACCTGCTCAATTTCACCTCTCCATGTTTCAAGTGCAAGTTCCAGAACATCTTTTTGCTTATTCATGGAAAAATCCTGTATGGCAAGAATTAAATCTTTCATGGGTTTAGTCTTAAACTTTTTACCGCTTTCGCCTCCAAACTGGTCCGCGAATCCATCTGAAAAGAAATATATCGTATCACCTTTTTGCATTTGAATTTCGACATTGGTAAATTTCTTTTCTGTATCGAGTTTTGAACGTCCAATCGGAAAGCGATCGGCTTTGATTTCGTCAAGCACTCCTTTCCGGACCATCCAAAGCGGATTAAAAGCTCCTGCAAACTGGAGGAGCCCGGTTTTTTTATTATAACAAATCAGCGACATGTCCATTCCATCCTGAATAGCTCCACCTTCGGAGTCGGTTCTTTGAAGGTTTGCAATAACTTCATAATTCAACCTGTCAAGAATATCTGATGGTTTATAAATACTGTGCTCTCTTACAATTTTATTCAGGGAATTATACCCGATTATTGACATAAATGCTCCCGGAACTCCGTGACCTGTACAATCAACAGCGGCAAGAAATTCAAGATCACCTGCCACATCAAGCCAGTAAAAATCACCGCTAACAATATCTTTCGGTTTAAACAGAATAAATGTATCTGAGAAAGGAAGCTCAGCCGGGAGAATTGCAAACTGAATTCGTTTCGCGTACCGGATACTATCGGTGATATCTTTATTCTTTTGAGCAAGTTCCTCCTTTTGTGCCACCACTTCGGCAGTTCTCTCAATTACTTTTTCTTCCAGTATCTGCTTTTCACGAATCAGATTTGACTCCCTGACTTTTATATAAACGGCTATCACACTTGCTCCTGCAAAGATACAGATCAGAATAAACCACCAGGTTTTATAAAAAGGCGGGTTGATCTGAAATTGAAAAACTATTGGCTCGCTATTCCAAAGACCTTCACTGTTCTGAGCCATAAGATGAAAGGAATATTTTTTGGGGCTTAGAGCAGGATAGGTGACTGATGTTTGAGTTGTAATACGCCAATCGCTGTCGGCTCCATCAAGTTTAATTTTGTATTTTACCGCATCAGGATTTGTAAGACAAATACTTATATAATCAATAACAACATCATTTTCTGTGTGTTTAAGTATTAAACCTGATTCGAAGTCCCTTTCTTTAAGATTAACCTTCAGTCCAATAATATGCGTAAGGGGATTTGGATTGATTTTACGTTGAATTCCGGGATCAAAACGGTTTACTCCTGCAACAGTTCCAAACCATAAACGGCCATGTGAATCCCGGAAGCTTGAATTTGCTTTAGTCTCTATTCCGATAAACCCATTTTTTTCAGTATAAGTGAAAAGTTTATCCTTTTCCGGATTATATATGTTTAATCCCTTGTTTGTGCCAATATAAACGTTGTTTTGCTCATCAATATTCAGAAGATTTATCAGGTTTCCGAGCAGGCCATCACTTTCTTTAAAATTTTTTACAATCTTTTTTGATATGGGATCAAGAACAAATACTCCCTGTGCCTCAGTTCCAACCCACAATTTTCCCTGGATATCTTCCACCATGCAATTTGCTGTAAAAGTTTCGCCAAAACCGGGTGTTGTAAAAACAGAATCTGAATATATGGCAAGCCCTTCACCCCGGCAACCAATCCATAACCGGTTTTTACTGTCACAGAATAATGCAGTTATATCATTACCCGGAAGGCCGGATGTCTGCGTATAATAATTAACCTCACGGGAATCGTAATCATATGAAACAAGTCCGTCTAAAGTACCTGCCCATATCCTCCCATTTTTATCAGTTTCAAGGGCGGTTGCAATCAACTGGGATAAATAGGAATTAAGTTTAGGCTCGTAAGTAAATGAAGATGTTTTAATAGAATAGGTAAAAATTCCTTCCTTATCAACACTGATCCAGACTCTTTCCTGGTTGTCAGCTTTTATCATTCTTATGGGTTTCCCTTTCAACCTGGGAAAGTCAGTGAACTGTTTGTCTGCAGGTCGGAGTTCATCAAAAATTGATATACCTTCATTAGTACCAAACCAAAACTTACCTGATTTGTCTTGAATTACAGACCATATCTGAGGATTTAACAGGCCTTCATCTTTAGAGTAAGAAACAAACTGCTCTCCCTTAAAAATAGACAAACCGTGTTCGTGGGTGCCTATTAGCATATTTCCTTCCTGGTCTTCAGTTAATCTCCTGATATTTAAATCATTTAAGCCATTATCAACATTAAAGGTTTTCAGCCCTTTATCGCTGATAAGTGTAATTCCTCCTCCAAATGTACCCACCCAGAAACTACCATTATGGTCTTCAGAAATAGCTGAAATCCAATTAGAAGCGAGACCATCACGAATATCGAAGATTATGAATGAATCTATTGACGATTCGTATTTATACAATCCGCCATGGAAAGTTCCAAACCAGAGGTTGCTTTCTGAATCCTCATACATACAGGTAATCAGGAAAAAGGAAGGCATACCGACAAGGTCAAGATTAACGAAGCTATTCTCAATGGGTTTATAGTATTTTATAAATGCATCAGTAATGAAATAAACCGTACCGTTTTTTGAAAGGTAAACGCCAAAAACCCTGTCACTTAAACGGTTTCCGATATATCGCTCATATTCAGAATCTTTAAGCCCTTTTCCGGTTTTAGTGATTTTGACCACTCCGGAAAGCTCAGAGCAAATCCATAAATTCCCGTCATGATCCCGAAGGATACCGGTAACATCACTTGAAAAAATTTCTCCGGGAGCAGAAAATACATGAAATTCCCGGCCATCGTAGGTACTAACTCCACCACCACTATGACCGAACCAAATAATATTATCCTCATCCCTGAAAATCACCCGCACCCCATTCTCTGCCATACCGTTTTCAACGGAATAGTTTACAAATTCCTTTCCATTAAAACGGCTTACTCCTGCACGGGTACCCAACCATAAGTAATCGTTCTGATCCTGGATAATATCATAGACAGTAGATTGAGCAAGCCCTTCAGTAACACCATAAGAGTCAAAGTAGTAATTCTGGGCATAAATAGTACTTAAAGAGAACAAGAGGGTATAAAAAAAAATTATTCGCCGGTTGGGGCGAATAATTTTTTTAATTAACCGGGTATATTTGAGTATCATATTCAATTCTATTATTTAGTCATAAAGAAGAAAGTTCCGTTCTCATCCTGCAAACCGGCAATCTTACCAAATTGAGGTTTTTGCTGATTGCTTTTAGTAACAGCAGTGGTGACTTTTTGAACAACACTCTCAATGGGGATACATGCATCCGCGTTATTTTCCAATACGTTAGCAAATGTTTTGGTAAACTGGCTATTATCAATAGCCAGTTCATAACCGGCCGATGAAAACACCTGCGAGGATTTTAGTCTTGTAGCCGTCCAATCGTCGCAGGATTTAATATCTGAAGCGCCTCGCATTGCCTGGTAGAAACTGGGTCCGGATTCACATGCATCAGTAATCACCAGAGTATGTGTAACTTCCTTGGGGTAAGATTGCATGGAAGCTTTTAAGGCGTTAATATTGAAATAGGTAAATTCGTCGTCTCTGTTTGCATCAACAGGTACCCAATATCCTGCTTCATTAATATATTTACCATGTCCCGCGTACCAGACTAAAATAGAGTTAACCCTGTTGCTCCTCAGTAAATCGCGTAATTCTATAGCAAAAAACTTCTCCATATCCTGTTTGGTCATATTCTTTTTCTGGATGAAGTTATGGATGCTGTATTTAGATAATGCAGATTTCATCAAGGTTATGTCCTTCACTGGTCCTTCAAGAGATGCAAAATTTTCATAATTGGAATTTTCGATAAATACCACCCATGTTTTTCCCATAGGATTATTTGCTGCAATATCAGCGGACTCACGATTAAGAGTAAAGGTTTGTTCTGAAATGTTCCCGAATTCGTCCCTTGCCTTAACAGTAAAGTTATTCTTATTTAAAACATTAATAGTTGCCTGAAAAGTTGGATTCAAATCATCAGGTATATAACTGGCCAGCACTCCATCGATACTAATTGTAACAATCCGGCTTTCATCGCTGATTGATCCCTCAATATAAATTGAAGGGTCATTACTGTCGAGATAAACCAGGTTATTATCAGATGCATAGGGGGCAATTATCCTGATTACCGGGGGAGCAACTTCTGTTCTCCTGATAGAATAAACTGATGTTTCAATATTATCGTAAATATCTGTTACTTCAATAAGTACCTGTTCGGAATTATTCAGGTTCACACTTGCCAGAAATTCATAACTCCCATCTTTAAGTGTAAATGGAATTGTATAATTATTCACAACTACAGATTTCAGGTTGCTTTCGTCCTTCACCTTACCAGTAAGAGGCAGAACATTAACGCCTCTGGGCACATCCAGCACCTTATTTTCTTTTTCCAGTGGTTCAGCAATAGAAACTGAAGGTTTGTTTTCTTCACGATTCAGTTCAAAAAGCCTGGTTTTTGCTTCTGCAAGTAACTCCTGAGCTACTGCATCGTACTTTGACATCTTTGCAAGCATCTCATAATCCTTGATGGCCTCTTTAAACTGCAACAGTTGTTCATATGAATATGCCCTCTTGTAATATGCTTTAGCATTCTCCGGCTGGAGGGAAATGACTTTATTAAAATCCAGTATTGCATTGGTATGCTGAGTATAACCCTGGTAAAACTCACCACGCTTAAAATACATTTCAGGATCTTCTGGTTTTAGTAAGATAATGGTTGAAATATCATTGATCGATGATTGATACTGAAGTTGCTCGGCATAAATCTCGCTTCTTACCAGATATGACTCAATTGATTTGTTATCCTGCCGGATTGCCCTGTTAATATAAGAGATAGCAAGATCATACTTTTTTTCTTTTCTCAGGAGATCGGCAAGACGGATAATTGCCTCCTGGTAATCACTTTTTATGGAAAGAGCTTTAAGATAAGATTTTTCCGCTTCATCCAATTTGCCTAACCTTTCGTTTGCAAGACCTAAATAGAAAAAGTTTTCAGCTGTCTCCTTATAACGGTTGGCGGCTTTTGCATCTGCAAGGGCTTCATCGTACCTCCCGAGATTCAGAAGCACAGCAACCTTAAGCTGAAGAGCTTCAATATAATTGGATTTAAGCAAAAGTGACTTTTTGAGCCTTTCCAATGAAGATTCATAATCTCCAACATTAAAATACATTTTTGCAGCATTGAAAAAATTATTTTCGTCCTTTGGTAAAAAGACAGATGCACGGTCGTAATCTTCGGCTGCTTCCTTGTATTTCGATAATCGCGAATAAGCCAGAGCTCGCTGAGTATAGGCTTTGGTATTGTCAGGTTCAATCTGAAGTGCCTTTGAATACTGGTCGATAGCGTCTTCAATCTTATTATTCTTCAGAAATTCATCTCCAGCCTTCAAATTCTGCTTTGGATTCTGTCCATATATTCCAATGCTCAAAATAGACAGGACAATTGTTAATAAAACTGCATAGTTCTTCATATCTGGGTAGTTATTTTTTTGCTATTTATTCTTATATTCAGACAAACAAATATAATTAATATTTAAGTGAATGTAAAGAGCAAAACAATTTCACTTAAATGCGAC
>CAYGFI010000211.1:0-6898 GCA_964349045.1 uncultured Chitinophaga sp. | reverse complement strand
GTGTTATGTGTCTTTTGAACTTTTGTATTCGCACAAAATTTTAATAAAAACACGAAATGAAGCGATTAAAGGTATTAACCGTTGTATTCGATACTGAATTTCAATCCTGGGAAATACCTGCTCTTCGGGGAGCCATTGTTGATAAGGTAGGCCGTGAAAATATCCTTTTTCATAACCATCTGCGGGATGGGTTCCTGTATAAATATCCTCTGATTCAATATAAATCAATTAACAAAAGGCCTGCAATTCTTTGTCTTGACCTGGGAGTTGATGAAATTCATAAATATTTTGAGCAGAAGGACTGGTCTGTCCTGATTGGTGACAAGCAATTAGAGATGAAAATATACAAATTGAATCTGAACCAGTTTACGATGCAGGTATGGGACAAGAGGTACAGGTACACCATAAGAAACTGGATTGCGCTGAACCAGGAGAATGTAGGGAAATTTTTTGCGCTTGAAAGCCTTTCTGAACGGCTACAATTTCTTGAGAAAACGCTCATCGGCAATATAATTTCTTTCGCGAAGGGGATATCCTGGGATGTTGACCGCACTATTGAACTTAACATCATTAATATGCAGGAACCGCGGCCTGTAAGATTAAAGGCAAATACGCTTTATGGTTTTAATCTTGAGTTTTCAACCAATGTATTTCTGCCGGATTATATAGGATTAGGTAAAGCAGTGAGCAAAGGGTTCGGGGTGGTACACTTTAAAAAATTAAATACGACTGAATATAACATTACTCACTTATAATAAACATAAATAAATAAATGATTCAGGAATCAGTTATACAAAAGACCTTAAGCAGGGAATCATTTTTTCTTGCCGGGTTACTACATGATATAGGAAAATTTTACCAACGGGCAGATAAAGGACTTAGCGATAAACAAAATGAACTTACTGATTATTCAAAAAGAATTGCTGAGGACATTTGTCCTGTAAACGATCAAGGAAGATTTGGTTATCAGCATGTAATATGGACTAATGAGTTTTTCGAAAAATTTAAAAGAAAGTTGAATGAAATTCCAGGAGTAAAAGACAACCTATTTATTACAGATAATTTTGGCGAAAACAACATTGTTAATTTCGCTGTAAACCACCATAAACCTCAAAATATTTTCCAGGCGATAATTACCCTTGCTGATTGGTGGAGCGCAGGTATTGACCGAACTGATCCTAAAACGCTGGAAAAACAACAAATTGAAGAAAAAATTATTGATTGGGGAAAAAAACGATATAAAAGCATTCCACTCTATTCCATTTTTAATAACGTAAAACAAGGTAATTATAAAAATACTTTCCCGTTAAAAAAACTTAATATTGAAAACAACAAGGATATTTTTCCCCGGCTAACAGAAAAAAAAGAAGATGGAGTGTCCGAACAGGAATATTTCGAATTATGGAAAGGATTTGAAAAAGAATTTGAACAATTGCCTTCTGACTCAATAAATGTTTTTACTGAAAGCCTAATCTATCTACTGAAAAAATACACATGGTGTATTCCATCAAACACCATGGATATGGCAAATGTAAGTCTTTATGAACATTTAAAAACAACTGCTGCTTTTTCTGATTGCTTCTATGCTTATTATATTGAAAACCCCGGTGATTTTAAATGGAATGAACCAGATAAAAGGTTGTCGCTTAAAGAGGGTGCATACCCGGTACTGATTCTTGGCGGTGATATATCAGGGATTCAAAAGTTCATTTATAATATCTCGTCACAAGGAGCAGCTAAAAGCTTAAAAGGAAGGTCATTTTACTTACAGTTACTTATTGATTCAATAATTCATAAAATCATTTCACATGAGAATATTCAGGCATGTATAGGTCATGTTATCTATTCATCTGGTGGCAAATTCTATATGCTTCTTCCCAATACTGAAAAAATCATTAACGCCCTTAATGAAATAAAAGCAGAATTAGAAAAGGAGTTATGGCATGAGCACCATGGAAAATTAATTTTTAATATGGATTATGTTTGTTTCTCATATAGAAAAAATAAAATCGAATATAATGATAAAGGAGAACAGGATCTTGGCGGTTTATGGAGAACACTTGCTGACAAGCTTGCACAACAAAAAAATAGAAAGTTTAATAGTCTAATAATTAATGATTATGATGAGTTTTTCAAGATTAATGAAAATGGCGGCGATGTAAAAGTGTGTGCTGTTACCGGACTTGAACTTAAAAATGAAGAAGCGGTAAAACTGGATAAAGAATCTGATCTAATTGTTTCAATCCAAGTCAAAAAAAATAAAGAATTAGGAAATGCTTTAAAATATGCAGACTTCAATATAATGTTCAAGGGCAATGAAGCCGACTCAAAATATCTTTCCAAACGTCTGAAAAACAAAACAATTGTTGCCGGCATAGCTAATTACCTTTTTGATGCCAGGGATTTTATTAAAGATGATGAGGGTTTCAGGAACGTAAGCTCTTCGGATGCCAGCCGGGTTAGATTAATAAATAAAACAAATTTTTTAGACTCCCAAATAAAAGGTAAACAGGTAAGTTATGGATTTCATTTTTATGGAGGAAATAAACAAGCTCAAAAGTTGAATGGAGAGAACAAAACTTTTGAAGAATTGACTAGAACTGAACGTGACAATAAAGATAGCGAATCATATCTCGGAATCTTACGAATGGATGTCGATGATATGGGAGATTTATTTATCAATGGACTAAAGGAAGAAGAAAAGAGTTTTGCCGCTTATGCAACCATGTCATTTCTTTTCGACCTGTTTTTTAGTGGATATCTAAATTACATCAGGGATGAATTTAGAATAATAGAATCAAAAACATCAGATAGAGAGGGATATAAATATAATGACTGGGTAAATATTTTATATTCCGGAGGTGATGATATTTTTGCTATAGGAAGATGGGACAAAATCATTGAATTTGCTGAAGATATTCGTTCTGAGTTCAGGCGTTTTATGGGCATGGCTGACATTTCATTATCGGCTGGAATTACCATTGTAAATAATAAATTTCCCATAGCAAAAGCGGCAGAACTGGCCGGGCAAGCTGAAAAGGCAGCTAAAAAGAATGTACTGAACGGAAAGAAAAATGCTATTTGCTTCCTCGGGGAAACTGTTTCCTGGGATCAGGAATTTCAATTTGTTAAAGATCGAAAAGAGCAATTTATAACCCTTATTAACCAAAAGGGTATGTCAAAAGGAATTTTACACCGCCTGATGGCTTTTTCCCTTGTTCAAAAAGAAAACGAACGTAGGAATAAGGTAGAAGAAGGTTTCAAACCAGATTTAAGTTATAAATGGAACAGTCTGTATTACCTGAAGCGTTTCATGGATAGACATAATGAAAAAGAAGGAGTGAAAGAGTTCATTAAAACTCTGCAGGAAGAACTTCTTTTTCCCCGCAATTATAATCTAATTGCTCTGTCAGCAAGATGGGCAGAGTTGGAATTGAAGCAGATGGGTTAATTAATATATTAAATAATACCATGAATTACATTAAAATATTAAAGGAAAAGTATTAACAACCTAAATTAATTAACAATGAGTGAATATCCGCAGCAAAAACTCAAAAAAGAATGGATTCAAGAATCTATATCTGATGAGACCGTTACCTGGGCTAAGTCTTTTGGAAAATATCTCCAGTCTCATGAAAATAAATCCGAACCCCTGTCAACTTCCCAAATTCGCAGATTTTTTGGTGAAATAAAAAGAATTCAGGCTGACCCCATTAAATACAAAAACGATATTCCTCTTCTTAAGGCTAAATTAGCTTATTCAGTTGGCAGGGATATTAAAAAAGATAGGAATGGGCAAGTATTTAATAAAACCAAAATTAAAGAGTTTTATGAAGTGCTTGAATCAGGTATTGATTTCGTTAGAAAAGAGAAAAAAGAGGATTTCATAAATTTTGTGAAAATCGTAGAATCTATTGTGGCCTACCATAAGTATTTCGGTGGAGAATAATCTTTTAACTTTTAAACATCTTCAATATGAAAAATCAATTAATAAAAAAAATCAAAATCACTACTATTCTTAATTTAACCACCGGATTACATATTGGTGGCAGTTCTGACAATGTTGAGATAGGAGGTATAGATAAGACTATTATTCGAAGGTCCAAAGACAATGTTCCTTATATTCCAGGTAGTTCTTTGAAAGGAAAAATCAGAAGTTTGCTTGAACAAATAGCAGGCTGTTCAGAAGTAGGTGGTAATATGGACATTAATGATCTATTTGGTTTTGCTAAGGAAAATAAACCATCAAAACTTATTGTAAGAGATAGCTATATGACCAAGGAATCAAAAAAACTACTCGAAGAATCTGAATATCTTGATCTGCCCTATACAGAAGTAAAATTTGAAAATACAATTTTAAGGGATACTGGAACAGCAACCAATCCAAGGAAAATTGAACGGATCCCCGGTGGGGTTGCTTTTAATGTAGAATTTATCATAAATGTGTGGGATAATGATGTCGATGGTAAAAAATCTTATGACCTGCTTTTAAAAGGAATCGAGGCTTTGAAAAATGATTACCTGGGTGGTAGTGGTTCCCGCGGATATGGACAAGTATCTTTCGGGGAGTTGCATATAGATGAAATAAGTTTTGAAAAATACTTTGTTGATGAAAACTAAATTTAAGGTTTACAAACTTCATTTTACTACACCAGTACACCTGGGTGACGAACGAAATGATTATAGTATCAGTCTTAAGACTATCAGATCAGACACCCTTTACGCAGCTCTCACAGCAGCGTTGGCAAGTATTGGAAAAAAAATCCCGGAAAATGGTGATTTAGGTTTTACCATTAGCAGTTTATTCCCTTTTTACCAAAAATCCAATACTGAAAAAACCGTTTTTTTCCTTCCAAGACTTATTAAGAACAGTACAATCTCAATAAAGCTACAAGATTATTCTAAAGCCATAAAAAATATTTCATGGCTGGATTTGGATTACTTTCAGAAACAAATTAAGGGGAATAACATATTTAATGAATATTTAAATGTTTCAGATTTAAAGGGTAGCTATTTAAGCGGTCAGGTAATTGAAGATGATTATATAATTTCAGAAATCTCTCCGAGGGTAAGTGTTTCGCGAACAGGACAAGAAGATGCTACTCCGTTCTACATGGACAGGCTCTATTTCAAAGATGATTCAGGTATGTATTTCATTGCCGAAGGTGATGTAAAAAACATTGAGATTGGTTTGGATATACTTCAGCATGAAGGAATTGGAACCGACAGGAACATTGGAAACGGTTTCTTTAATTTTTCCCCGGATACACTTGAGATTGAAATCCCTGAAAGTAATTTCGCCACTAACCTCTCATTGTTTTGTCCGAAGGATAAAAACGAACTTGAGCCCATGCTTGATGATTTGGCTGTATCTTATGATTTTATACGCAGAGGAGGATGGATAACTTCAAGCACTCATAATACTTTTCGTAAGAATACAATCCACATGTTTGCTGAGGCTTCAGTTTTTAAAATGGACATCAGGTTTAATAAAGTTTTTATTAAAGGGCAGATTGTTGACCTGAAACCCGAAATATCATTTCAACCATTGGAGCACCCCGTATGGCGAAGTGGTAAAGCAATTTTTATTCCGGTAATACCTGTATCATGAATGCGACTTTAAATAAGAAATACCTCCTTGAAATGACTGTTCTATCTCCACTTCATGTAGGAGCAGGAGTAGAGAAGGATTGGGTAGAAGGTATTGACTTCGTGCAAAAAGACGGGAAAGTTTTTAAGCTTAATTTTAATAAAGTAACCAAAAGTATTGGTGTAGCTTCGTTATCCGCTTTCCTGATTAATAAAGATAGTAGTGGACTTATTAGCAAATTATCGGGTAATCTGGAAGACTATGCTGAAAAAACTTTTATTTTGTCAACCTCTTCTACAAATGATATCAAAGCATTCTTCAAAAACGGTTTAAACAATCGCCCGGTCGTTCCAGGTAGTTCTTTGAAAGGCGCCATACGCTCTGTACTATTTAATTATCTCCGTACAGAACAGAAAACTGATAAGGATGTTTTTGGGACAGCTAATATGGGTGATGAATTCATGCGTTTTATTAAAGTCTCTGATGCTGATTTTGAATCGACAATACTGACAAACACCAAAATATTTAACCTGTTTAAAGAAAGAGATAGCTGGTATGGAGGATGGAAACATAAATCTGCAGGGTATGATTCGACTGATAGAAAATTTAATAGTAAAGGTTTCAATACCATATATGAAATAATCCGTCCAGGTGAAAAGGGAAATCTTTCAATAGCTCTCTCCATTATTGGTTTTAAAGGTATTAAGAATCATATTTTTCAAGAAAAGAAAGAAGCCCTTTTAAATGGTGGAATTACTAAACTTTTTGAGATAATCAATAAACATACTAAATCTTATATTACTAAAGAGATCTCGTTTTTCAATAAATACGAAAATAATGAAACGGGTGAAATTATCAACAATCTTAATGAGATTAGGAGTAAAATCCCTTCTGATAGCTCGTCTTGTATACTGAAAATGTCTGCAGGAAGCGGTTTTCACAGCATTACCGGTGACTGGCAATACAATACTTATGATTTAGAAATTTGGAATAAAGGACGAAACATAGGTAAGAAAAAATATAAATCGAGAAAAATCGCTACTGATGGTAAATCTTTTGCAATGATGGGATTTGTTTCATTAACACTAAAATCAGAAGAAACCATTGAAAAGGAAAGAGTTGAAAAACAAAAACTCAAAGAGCAGAAAAGAATCGAGGTTCAAATGATCTTAGAAGCTGAGCGGGAAAGAATTAATTTGGAACAATTGGAGAAAGATCGAGAAGAGCGGGAAGAAAGAGAAAGAATTGAGGAAGAGAATAAAAGAGATGAAGAAGAAAAAAGAAAAATCCAGGAAATAAGAGAATTGA
>CAYGFI010000210.1:0-6931 GCA_964349045.1 uncultured Chitinophaga sp. | reverse complement strand
GTTTCAGATATATTAACAAGAGATGGAAGATGTATTGCAAGACACGATTGGTTTGCCCGGCTTTATGAAAATGAAATTGTAGAACTGGAAAAAAAACTTAAGAAATTCAGCAAAGATTTAAAGGGTGAAAACACAGATTTAGATTCATCAAGAAAAAGAGATTATTTGATATACAAGTCGTGCGTTGAAACAGCCCTATTTAATGATGAAAGCAGAAATCAGGAACGTAAGATTACGAGCGATGAGCAATCAATCCTAATTAACCTGTCAAAGAATCTTGAACTATCACAGGAAGAAACAAAATTGATAAACTATTCTGTTTTATCAGTTGAGAAAAAAAATATTGAGGATATCATAAATGAACTCCGATTAATTGGGGTGATTTTTGATTCAAAAAAAATAAGACAATTTATGTACCTCAAGAAATAATTGAGGTTTTAAGAAAAGCAAGAGGAAAAGAAGTTGCAGATAAATATTATCGAAGAGTCCTTCGCCATATTCGAGAGCCTCAAATAAATATTGTTTGCAGAAAACATAATATAAACTGGAAGCTTCCATTAGAACAAAAGATTGAATATATAATTTCTGAGGGAATCTCATTTTCAAATTTATTAATATACGATCTCTTTAAAGATGGGATAACTTTAACTGATAAGAAAAAATATTTCAATGAGTTATGCGATAAGGAACTCAATATTGTACCTTCAATAAAAGGAGTAACTATTGAAGAAAAGGTTGATAATTTAATTAAACATTTTAGCGATCTGGATCTTGATGAAAAGGTAAGCATTTCATTAGATGGGTACGAAAAACTAATTCGTGAATTAACTGAATTATTGCCCGGTATTAATAAGAGACTAAAAAATGTTTTTGAGTTACAGGATGAAAATGTAATGAATAGTACTTATTTGCTTGATTTCAATCTTAAGCCCAGAGATATTCTCGATTTAATTTCAGAATCTGATTTAAAATCCTTTATAACCGCAAAAGGCATTAAGTCGAGAGGGGATTTAATTGACAATATTCTTGAGCATTATAAAGATTCAGAAAATCTATATCTTGAAAATTATGAAAATATTGCATTTAGAAATTATAATGTATTAAAAGAAAATGGAATCCAGATTCCTGAAGCTGAACTTGGAGTAAAATTTGAAGAATTAACCAAGACCATCTTTTCAAAATTAGGTTTTAATGTAGATGAAAGCCTCAGGAAACAGATTAATACCTCAAATGACAAAATAGATATCGTTATAAACATTGGTAATAATGAAATAATCGTAGTTGAATGCAAATCAGCAAAAGACAAAGCATATAATAAATTCAGCGCTGTTTCCCGACAACTTAAAGCTTACCAGGACCTTGCTATCAAAAAAAATTACAGAGTTATTAAATCCCTTTTGGTCGCACCGGAATTTAGTGATGGCTTTACTAATGAATGCGAGCTGGAATATGAATTGAATTTATCACTTATTACTGCTTCATCTTTAAGCGACATTTTAAATGGATTTAAAAGTTCTAAGCTTAAGCTTCTTCCTTATAAGCTTTTAATGAGAGATGTTCTAATTCAGGCTGAAAGAATACTCAAAGCCATTCAATAAATGAAATCAAATAGATTTATCAGAATATTTCTAAACGAGAAATTTATAATTTACTTAATAATTTTGAATGCTTTTACAATTATATCTTTTAATATTTTTGGATATTAATCAATACATTTGAGTTTTTTTGTGATTTTTTGTGCCCGCCAAAAAACACCGTTTCAATAAAAAGTAGTATCCTTATTCGACTATTTCTCCCCAACCAAATACAAATACCTGCTGGTTCGAATGAGCAGGCGATTATTGATTACCGCCGGTGTAGCCCATATCTGCCCTTCCAGCCTGTTCTCAGCAACAATATCCAGAACTTTTCCTTCTTTAATGACAAGGGTTTTCCCGTTGGTCGAAGGAAAATAAATGTTGCCGCCGGCCAACACGGGTGAAGCATTATATTTGCCGTGCAGTTTGTCCCGGAACCATATTTCACCGGTAATTGCATCGATACACATCAGTGTGCCGTTAGAATCAATGGTATAGATCAGCCCGTTTTTAACCAAAGGTGTCAGAAGCTGAAGTATGGGAGATTTCATTCGCCAGAGAACATGGGTTCCCGTAATGTCTCCTTCACCCGCGGGATTTACGGCTAACAATTCAATATATTTTTCTCCTTCAGGGGGAGAAATAAAACTGGTGTAAAAATAAACCATACCATTTTCATAAAATGGCATTGAAATGGTGGAATCCTCTCCCTGCACCACCCTCCAGACCTCTTTTCCTGTCTGAACGTCATAAGCGATACAAACAGCCGCTCCATTTGAAATCAGAAGGTCGCGACCGTTTATTGTAATAATGAGCGGGGTGATATAGGCTTTTTTCCCGATATCCAATAAAGGTTCGTAAAGTTCGGAGGGACGTTCCGTTTTCCAGATGGTTTTACCCGTGGTTTTATCAAGGGCAATAATGAAAAATGTATCTGTTCCCTCATAATGAAGGATTAACATGTTTTTATACAAAACGGGAGAAGAACCGGGACCCTGAACATGATTGCAAAAAAGATCTTCCCGCTTCCATACGATCTTTGCAGTTTGGGTTTCAATACAAGCGGTTCCATACTGCCCG
Source organism: uncultured Chitinophaga sp. (assembly GCA_964349045.1). GTDB lineage: Bacteria > Bacteroidota > Bacteroidia > Bacteroidales > JACJXF01. The sequence goes on along the minus strand of CAYGFI010000210.1, from coordinate 4,274 downwards.
AAATTCACATATACAAACCTCTCATCAATACACGGAGTTGGTGTGGCATAACTGTTTACTGCATGTTTGCCAAACACCGAATCGGGTTTGAAAAGCAAAAGGTTGTGAATTATTTCGCCTTTTGATTTATCGATACATACGGCATAAAGTTCACTGCCATCATTTGTTGCAGTTGTCAGCCAGATTTGCCGGTCATAAATAACGGGAGATGACCAGCCTTCGCCCGGGATTTCGGTTTTCCAGACCAGGTTTGAATCGGGTGTCCAGTGTGCCGGAGGATTCTGATCAGGCGCTTTCCCGTCGAGATTGCTGCCCCGGAACTGGGTCCAGTTTTGGGCTTCAGCAATTATACTGGTGAATATAAGAAAACCGGATGCGATAAATAAAGCGGATAATTTCATCATAAATGCGGTTCATGTGGCAATGCCAAATTTAAACTATCTTTTGATAAATTTACCTAATGAGAAAATAATTCAGGTAAGTGAAAAATCATATTACAGGAAATAAGGGGTGTTTACATTTCATTTTTTGCTGAGAATACCGATGGTTTAGGCAACTTTACCTCATTTTTAACTGACCTTAAGCATGGGTGAGCCGCCTTTAACTCTTTTTTTCCCGACCTTAAGCATGGGTGAGCCGCCCTTAACTCTTTTCTTATCGCCCGTAACCGTTTTCTCCCGGCCGTAACCGTTTTCTCCCGGCCTTACGTATTTTCTCCTAAACTTACCCAAGTGGTCAATTTATTTGCTGTGCTTTCACATTTTTAACAGGGATTAAGTCATCATTTCAAAAAAAGTAACATTTGTCATTCCGAACGGAACGAAGTGGAGTGAGGAATCTCCCCGGAAGCTATCTTAAATAATGACAACATGCGTTTTAATAATTGTTAACAAATCCTGATAGCCATATAAAAAAAACCTGGCATTACAGGAAAATAGAGAGTATCTTAGGACTGCTGAATTTGTTAATAAGGTTATTGAAGAGGAAATTAGCAGGATACCTGGTTTGAGAGTTGGGGAGGATCTGGAATAGTTTTTAATAAATAAGGAGATAGGCGCAATTGTGCGTGTTTACAATCGTTTCCAACAATTGTAAACCAAAAATTCAGCTACCAAAGAAAAGATAGAGCCTTTTTTTGATTATATTTGGAGTATGAAAAATTCTGACAGCAAAATATTGAGCCAAATAAAGAAAATCGTCACAGAAAAAGAACCGAGAGCGAAAATTTATTTGTATGGCTCCCGGTCCCGGGGGACAGCCAAGAGTAACTCCGACTGGGACTTGCTGATATTGTTGAATAAGGACAAAATATCACAAGAAGACGAGCAAAAAATTACCTACCCATTGTACGACCTTGAATTTGACACGGGAGAAGTGATTAGTCCGATGATTTACAGCGAAAAGGAATGGAATACAAAATATAAGATCACGCCTTTTTACCAGAATGTAATGCGGGAAGGGAGACTTCTATGACAGAATATAAGACCGAAGATTATATAAAATAACGAATTGAGCGTGCACGGGAGACTATTGATGAAGTCCAGACCCACATCGAGAACAAATTCTGGAATACATCCATCAACAGATTGTATTATGCATGCTTCTATGCTATTGGAGCATTGCTTGCAAAACACAAGATTGAAGTATCCAGCCATCCGGGAGTGAGACAGAAATTCGGGGAACATTTCGTAAAGACCGGAAAATTTGATAAAAGATTGGCCAAGCACTTCACAGAACTATTTGATAAACGACACAAAGGGGATTATAACGACTTTTTTGACTACGACGAAGAAACCGTTTTGAAACTATATCCACTATCGATTGAATTAATCAAACAGATAGAAGAACTCCTGAAAGAATAACAACAGTGGGCAACACTAAAAAAAAGTTGCGTCTGATTCATATTTGGTGTATTTTCGCATCAGAACTAAGAAATTATGCCACGACAAAGTATATCTTTTTCAAAACCAAATGATGAATGGTTAAAAGCTCAAGTAGGCAACAAGGAATATTCCAGCAAAAGTGAGCTTGTTAATGATTTGATCAGACAGGCCCGAAAACAGCAGATTCAGGTTGATTGGATTAGAACGAAATTAGATAAGTCCGAAAGTAGTGAATTTACTAATGACACTAAAGAACAAATCTTGAAACAATCAAAGTCAATGCTCGATGGCTAATTATAGACTAAGTAATGCAGCCAAAGAGGACTTGATTCGTATTCATCATTTTGGTGTTGAAAAGTTTGGAATTAATCAAGCAGACAAATATTTTGATTCGTTTTTTGATTATTTTGAAATTATTGCTCAAAGACCCTTTTCATTTGAATCAATAGATTATATAAAAAAAGGATATAGAAGATGTGTTTGTGGTTCAGACAGTATATACTACAGGATAAATAATGGTGTAGTTGAAATAATGGCAATTATTGGAAGAAAAGATTTAAATAATATTCTTTAATTTTTATAACAAAAGTTGAACTGGGATTGATATTAAAAACTATTTATAGGGCTGATATTAAATGCTTTGCCTGATTCGTTGATTAAAAAGTACTGTTGGCAGTCGAGTAGACGGCTCCGCCAGCCAGAGCTGACGGAGTGCGCCTCTCACATGCTTGCGCCGAAGCTTCACCACCACCGTACGTATGCATACGCCGAAGCTTCAGCATAGGCGCTACGGGTCTCGTATACGGCGGTTCAGAGCTTACAACAAACCGTTAGTCATAAGCATAACACAACCGTGTGACAATTAACTTGTAAAAACAACTCAAAAAATGCAACGATAATTTTTTAAATGCGGCGAATAAAATGTATATTCGCCGTAAAATGTGCAACGAATGACAGTTTTTATACATCAACAAGATAATTGGCCGAATTTCACATGGGATAATGATGAATTAGTTAATTTGTTGAGTGAAGCGAGATATTTGCAGGGTCGACTCTTTGGGAAAATGGAATCTTTAGGATTTGACCTAAGGAATGAAGCATTGCTAGACACGTTAACCCTTGATGTACTAAAATCATCAGAAATTGAAGGGGAATATTTGAATCCTGACCAGGTTCGTTCCTCAATCGCTCGCAGATTGGGAATGGAAATCGCAGGTTCAGTTGAGTCGGACAGAAATGTTGACGGTGTAGTTGATATGATGTTAGATGCCACACAAAATTGCTTCAAACCATTAACTCCCGACAGACTTTTTGATTGGCATGCGGCATTATTCCCAACAGGCAGAAGTGGTATATACAAGATAACAGTAGCTGATTGGAGAAAAGATACAACTGGTCCAATGCAAGTTGTATCAGGAGCTATGGGAAAAGAAAAAGTTCATTTTCAAGCACCAGATTCTTCATTGGTAGAAAAGGAGATGCATCAGTTTTTGGATTGGTTTAGCAATAATTTAAAAATTGATTTAGTAATAAAGGCAGCAATAGCCCATTTATGGTTTGTTACCATACATCCGTTTGAAGATGGGAACGGTAGAATAACCAGAGCGTTGACTGACTTGTTATTGGCACAATCGGATAATAGTAATCAGCGTTTTTATAGTATGTCTGCTCAAATACGAATAGAAAGAAAGGAATACTATGAAATACTGGAAAAGACACAAAAAGGGAATCTTGATATAACCGAATGGATTAAATGGTTTTTAAACTGCTTAATTCATTCTTTAAAATCGACTGATACTGTTTTACTCAGGGTTTTATTTAAAGCAGACTTTTGGACTAAGCATTCTAAAACATTGATAAATGCAAGACAAAAGAAACTGTTGAATAAACTATTAGATGGATTTGATGGAAAGCTGACTTCATCAAAATGGGCAAAGATTGCAAAATGTTCAAAAGATACGGCGATAAGAGACATTAATGATTTGATAGATAAAAATATTCTGCAAAAAGAATCGGCAGGAGGAAGAAGTACAAATTATGAATTAAAGGAATGAAAGAATGCCAGCAGGCAGTCGAGTAGACGGCTCCGCTCCCGAAAAATCAGGAACAGAGGGTGCCTCTCACATGCTTTCGCCGAAGCTTCATATCTGGTTGTGAGGTTCCTGGATAATAATCCTGAAGAAAACGAAATCACAGAGTTTAAAAAAAATCTGGCATTACAGGAAAATCAGGAGTATCTTAGGGATGCCGGATTTGTTAATAAGGTCATTGAAGGGAAATTTTTAAATAAGCTTTCGGACGAGGAAATTAGCAAGATACCTGGTTTGAGAGCTGGTGAGGGTTTGGAATAGTTTTTAATAAATAGGGAAATAGGCGCAATTGTGCGTGTAC
>CAYGFI010000209.1:0-7007 GCA_964349045.1 uncultured Chitinophaga sp. | reverse complement strand
TGATTAAAAATATAATAAAAATTTCTTAAAGCTTTTTAAGTTTCTTAAATAATTGTAAATGAAAATCTTAGAATGATAATTGGCCAGATTATTTCTTCTTAACAAAAAAAAAGTCTAAAATCCAGGTAACAAAACAATGCCTATTCGTATTAAATAACAATCATATGTTTATAACAGAGTCTTGTCAGGTAATTAATTTGGGACTGACGGGGCAGCGCTTTGTTCCCGCGTGAAATTTTTTTAATAATTTTTTGTAACTTGCACAGTGCATGTACTTTCATGATCGATGTGAATAAGGATAACAAAAATTTATCCTGATTAGTAAAGGTTCTGATTTATCTGAAGTCCTTCTGATTGCAATGATTTCTCCATATGAAAATGAAGAGAAGTATGAATCATAAATATAAAACCAGAGAAGCGCTCATTAATGAGTTGAAGGAACTGCAAATAGAGCATAATTCATTAAAAAAATCATATGAATCAGACATCACCGAGCGTAAGTTGGCGGAGGATGCACTTCGGGAGAGCGAGGAGAAATGGCGTAAGCTGGCCGGAGAGACGCTGCAACAGGAGACAGAGAACTTTCGTCATTCCCTGGATAATTCTCCTCTCGGAGTGCGTATTGCCACGGCAGAGGGATATTCGATTTATGCCAATAAGACCCTTCTGAATTATTACGGATATGAAAGTCTCGAAGAACTGCAAAAAACATCTTTGATGGATCGCTATACACCGGAAAGCTATCTTCAGGCTCAGAAAAGAAAAAGACAGAGAGAACAAGGTGATTTTAGTATCACCGATTATGAAATCAGCATCATCAGAAAAGATGGAGTAATCCGTCATCTCCTGGTTTTCCGTAAGGAAGTTTTATGGGATGGCATCAGACAGTTCCAGGTCATCTACAATGATATCACTGAACTCAGGCGTTCAGAAGAAGCTCTGATCGAAAGCGAAACGAGATTCCGTCGTGCAATTTTAGAAGCGCCTATTCCAATGCTGATCCACGATGAAGATGATCATTGCTATCAGATCAGTAAAGGGTGGACAAAGTTTTCGGGTTACACCCTTGAGGATATTCCCACAATTGGTGATTGGACGACACGCGCTTTTGGTGAAAGAAGCAGATATGTAAAAGATCATATAAACAAGACGTTTAATATAAATGAAACTATAAGCAATGGTGAATGGAATATTACTACCAAAGATGGTCACACCCGGATCTGGGATTTCTACGCCACACCCATTGGTTTATCAACCAAAGGGAAACGCCTTCTGTTAAGTATAGCCATAGATATAACCGAAAACAAACTGGCTGATAAAGAACTTAAAATAGCTCATGAACAATTAAAACAGCTTTACACGTATCAGGATGAATTAATCGAAAATGAACGGACAGCGATTTCAAGAGAAATTCATGACGAATTAGGACAATTGTTATCAGCATTAAAAATTGATTTAAGTTGGACCAAAAATAATGCAGGAAATGAACCGGAATTTAAAAAGAGAATAAAAAGTATGACTGATATTGTGAGTGACACAATAAAAATAGTTCAAAGAATTTCTTCCGACTTACGTCCGGGTTTATTGGATGATCTGGGTTTAGTCCCTGCCATGGAATGGTACATCCAGGAATTTGAAAAAAGGACAGGTATTAAATGTCACTTTTTATCAGATGATATTCAATTTCCCAACGAGAAAAAAAATCTTACTTTATATCGCATACTTCAGGAAACACTAACAAATGTTGTTCGTCATGCAAAAGCAAAAAGTGTAAATATAAATCTTTACCGTGTAGGAGATTCCATTTTTCTGGAAATTATTGACGATGGAATAGGTATGAAGCAGCAGAAAATAGACTCTCATAAGTCTCTTGGTTTTATTGGTATACGGGAGAGAGTAAATCAGTTCAACGGAAGCCTGGACATAAGTTCTGCCAATGATAAAGGAACCAAATTAAGTATTAGAATTCCATTTAATTGAAAGATAATCAGATGAAACCCTCATGCACTGACGTTCACAACAAGGACATTAAAATACATGAGGGTTCCATGAAAAACAACTTAATATACAATAACATAACTCAAATATTTTCTCATGAAACCCACATGTACTTCGAACACAAACACTTATGAGTATAATTCCATGACATGTGGGTTCCATCAGGCCATTAAAAAATAAATTATATTCTGATGAAAATACTCATTGCAGATGACCACCCCATTGTCCGCGAAGGGCTTAAGCAATATATAAAAACACTCGGTGAAGTCACAGTGATTGATGAGGCAATAGATGGGAATGAAGCCTGGACAAAGATTAAAGATGGGAACTATGACCTTTCGATCCTTGATGTTTCAATGCCGGGAATGAGCGGGTTGGATGTATTGCAGAAAATAAAGGACAGGAATTTGCAAACCCGCGTCCTGGTATTAAGTGTACACCCACAGGAACAATACGCCATTCGGGCATTCAAAATGGGCGCGTCAGGGTACCTTTCAAAGGAAAGCGCTTTCGAAGAATTAACTCAGGCCATAAGAAAAATTGCAGGAGGTGGCAGGTATGTTTCATCAACTTTTTCAGAAAAACTCGCTTTTAATGACTATGATTCAGAACCCGGTAAGCTTCATGAAAAACTCTCGGAAAGGGAATTCCAGGTAATGGTAATGTTAGCAAAAGGAAGATCAGTTACAGAAATTTCAAAGGAAATTTTTATTTCCGATAAAACGGTAAGCACCTACCGCGCCCGTATTCTTGAAAAAATGGGATTGAAGAGGAATGCGGAACTGACTATGTACGCTATAAAGAATAATCTTATTGAATAGGGTGTCGCTGCGCGAGGTCTTTACTCTTCGCTATCATACCTGTCGGGCTGTCTCAGGCTTAGCCTTGTCTGGCACTAATAGTTTTAGGTCAAGCGATCCAATGGAGCAAGACATGCCACAGGCCCGGACCTTCAGACAGCGACCGAATGGAACAAGACAAACCAAAGACCCAGACCCTTAGCCCTGTAAGCCTTCCCCTACATAATATTCATCATTCCCCTTACATCGAATCCGCAAAAGCCTCATAGCCTGAAACATCCGTATTAACTATTTTTGCACTTCAGGAAAATTTTATTAAAATAATAACCCCTGATTAAATAAATAACCCCTGCACATGAAAATAGTTATTGCGGATGATTCTGCACTGTGGAGAGACAGAATCAAAAGTTTACTAAATAATATTGAAGGGGTATTTGTAGCAGGGGAAGCGGAAAACGGGGTGGAAGCCCTGCAACTTATCATGGAAAAGGAGCCTGATCTGGCCATCCTTGATATCCGGATGCCCGGAATGAATGGGATAGAGTTATTAAAGAAAATCAGGGAGTTAAAAATTAATGTTAAGGTCTTTATCATCACGAATTTCCCTTATCCTCAATATAAAAAGAAGTGTCTTGAGGCAGGAGCTGATTATTTTCTCTGCAAAACTGATGATATTGAAGATATGATAATTTACATAACCGGTTTGTTAAAAGAAACGGAAACCGCTAAAGGAAATTAGTTGTAGCTTAAATGAAGGAAATGAAAAATCAACTAAAAAACATTCTGGTTAAAAAGCAACCCATGCTTATGCTGAGCCTGGTTATCTTCACTCTTATTATCTCAGGCGGATATTTATATTTCCAATACGAAAAGAAAATCATCCGGCAGGAACGGTATAGTGATCTGAAAACGATTGCTGATTTAAAAATAGACCAGATAACGAAGTGGCATGAGGAAAGATTATCTGATGCTCATGTAATTGCAGAAAGTCCTTTTATCCGGCAAAGCCTTCAGCGGTGGCTTCTTACACAGGATAGTACTCTGGAAAGAAATCTCCTTGAGCGATTTTCGTTATTGAGACATTACTATAAATATGAAGATGTTATTATGGTTTCTGATGAAGGAAAACTTTTACTTGGTCTCAATACCAACCTCAAACATATTGATTCAGAAACTATTGATTATTGTAAAAAAGCGTTGCGGGACAAAAAAACGTTTATGAGTGATTTTTATTTTTCTCCGGCACACGAAACTATTCACCTTGATATTTATGCTCCGGTTCTGAATGACATAAATGTTCCGATGGCGGTTCTGGTTCTGCGCGTTAACCCGTACGACTATCTGTATCCGCTTATACAATCCTGGCCCACATCCGGTAAGTCTGCCGAGACACTTATTGTCCGCAGGGAAGGGGATAGCATTCTATTCGAAACTGAATTGCGTCATCTCTCAAACACTGCCCTGAGACTAAGAATTCCATTAACAAGCATCAAAGTCCCGGCGGTGCAGGCAGTTTTGGGTCAGGTTGGAATTTATGAGGGGGTCGATTACCGCGGAGTCAAAGTGCTTACCGATATGCGTCCGGTACCCGGAACTCCCTGGTTCATGATTGCCAAGGTCGATCAAAGCGAGATTTTCTCTGAACTCAGATACAGAGCCGTAATCGTCATTATTATTAATCTGCTGTTGCTTCTGTTTTTTGGTATCGGTATATCCTGGGTTTATAATAACCGGCAAAAAAATATTTACAGAAAATTGCTTGAAACAGGAACTGCACTGCAGGCAAGTGAGTCCAAATACCAGACGCTATTCAAGAACGCGCAGGTTGGAATGTATCGCTCGAAGATTGATGGGTCCGCGTTCCTCGACGTGAACGATAGATTTGCTAAAATTATAGGATTCGCACCCAGGGAATTAATTGGTACACCTGGACGCATCCGATGGGCCAAGCCGGAAGACCGGGACAAGATGATGAGTCTTCTTAAAGAACAGGGTGGAATTTTATATAATTACGAAGCCAGGGTGCTTGCAAAGAACGGAGAAGTCAGGGATGTTCTGGCATCCATACAATTACACCCCGATGAAGGTTTTCTTGATGGAACTATGATTGATATCACCGAGCGCAAACGGCTGGAGATTGAACTAAAAAATAGTCAGGATTTACTTAGTAAAATGGGTAAAATATCTCAGATTGGGGCATGGGAACTTGATGTTTCATCAATGAAACAAATATGGACCGATGAGACCTTTGAAATTCATGATGTTGACAAGAAAACTTACAATCCTAATGTCGGGAGGGAATTAAATTCTTTTTCTCCAAAATCTAAGCCCATTATTGAAGCAGCTGTAGGAGACGCAATCAGGAATGGCAATCCATATGATCTCGAGCTGGAAATGATTACTGTTAGAGGAACTAATAAAATGGTACGCGCTGTGGGATTTGCAGAAAAAGAAAATGGGGAAATAAAAAGGGTTTATGGAACTTTGCAGGATATTACCGAGCGCAAACGGACAGAAAAGGCGCTGGAAGATGAGCGAAACCTGCTGCGCACAGTTATAGATCTGTTACCCAGCTTTATTTTCGTGAAGGATCGTGAAAGCCGCTTCCTGGTGGCCAATGTCGCCTGTGCGCATTTCATGGGTACAAACTCTCCTCAGGAGTTAATAGGTAAGAGCGATGCCGATTTTTACCAGGCTGACGTTGCCATAGGTTTCAGGGATAACGAACTGGGTGTCCTTGAAGGAATTCCGGTAGTGGACAAAGAAGAAGGGAGCAACTCGCCTAACGGCACTCCCCGGAATCTTATGACCACCAAATTGCCTCTGCGGGACGGAGAGGGGAACATCATCGGACTGGTTGGCGCCAGTTTCGACATCACCGAGCGCAAACAGGCAGAAGAAGAAATTAAAATACTCAACGAATCTCTTGAACAACGTATTATTGAGCGCACCTCACAACTGGAAGCTGCCAATAAGGGGCTCGAAGCATTTGCCTATTCAGTTTCACATGACCTGCGTGCCCCTCTTCGTGCGGTTGATGGATTTTCAAAGTTTGTTTTAGAGGATTATGAAGATATACTTGACTCTGAAGGTAAGCGGCTGCTGAACCTGATCCGGAGTAACACACAAAAGATGGATCAGCTTATTACTGACTTACTTGCACTATCGCGGGTTACAAGAAACGAACTTAATTTCTCCGGCATTGATATGACTCAAATGGCAATCTCAATGTTCAAAGAAATAGCGCCGGATGATCATGATAAAATAAGTTTAAAGGTTGATCCCCTTCCTGAAGTGTTTGCTGATCCGACATATTTGAGGCAGGTATGGGCCAATCTGATTGCAAATGCAATTAAGTTTTCTTCAAAAGAGAAGAAGCCGTCAATAAAAATTTGCGGGCGCGTTGAAAACGGGTTTAATGTTTATTATGTAAAAGACAATGGGGTCGGGTTTAATCCTGAATACACCCATAAGCTGTTTGGTGTTTTTCAGCGTTTACATAGATCCGACGATTTTGAAGGCAACGGTGTGGGGCTGGCTATTGTTCAGCGCATCATTAACCGTCATGGCGGGAAAGTGTGGGCAGAGAGTGTAGAGGGGAAAGGGGCGACGTTCTGGTTCAGTTTGCCGGTGAAGGGTGGGGAGGAGGGAGGAGGGAGTCGGGAGTCGGAAGACGGAAGACGGAAGTCGGGAGTCGGAAGTAGGGAGTAAGGAGTAGGGATTTAGTAAATATCAGAATATGGAATATAGAGGATTTCGGGATTTAATGGTTTATCAGCTTTCTTTTCAGTTAGCTTTGGAAATTTTTGAAATAACAAAATCATTCCCAAAAGAAGAAAAATATGCACTAACTGATCAGATTAAAAGATCCTCAAGAGCAGTAAGCGCCATTATTGGCGAAGCATGGGCTCATAGAAAATATCCGGGATCTTTTATAAGCAAATTGGTTGATTACAAAGGGGAAGCTGATGAAACTGAGGTGTGGATTGATTTTGCTGAAGCTCATAACTATATTGATAAAGAAAAGCAACAATACTTTTTAGAATAATATAATGAATTCCAACTTTCAAATTGTAAGTGAAATCTCGCTTCCTATGAAAAAGGGTTTGTATTTACCAGGTAAAGTCGCCCCCTCCGCGTGTCGCCGAAGCTTCAGCGGAGGCACTCCGCGTGTCGCCGAAGCTTTCCGCGAGCGCTGAAGCTACTCTG
>CAYGFI010000208.1:0-7031 GCA_964349045.1 uncultured Chitinophaga sp. | reverse complement strand
ACATTATTACAAAAGAACCAATAACAAATTCTGTAACGCTTTCTAATAACACAAGTTTAATTTATGGTAAAAAAACAGATATTAATACTACGTTAAATGCATCGGTTGTTTCTGACGATTATAAAACCGGTATAATGATTTTCGGTTCAACAAGACAGCGAAGCTCTTTTGATTACGATGGAGATGGGTTTACCGAGATTGGCAAAATCAATGCAAAAAATATTGGATTTAGAGGGTTTTATAAAACTAGTAATTTCAGTAAGTTAACCATTGAATATCACAATATGGGCGAATTTCGTAGGGGAGGTAATAATCTTGACTTGCCACCACATGAAGCTGATATAACAGAGCAGATAGAACACAATATTAATACAGGTGGAATAAAATATGATATCTTTTCAAAAAACAATAAACATCGTTTTAATATTTATTCATCGGCTCAAAAAATCGACCGTAAAAGTTATTATGGAGCGCAAAAAGACCCTAACGCCTATGGTTCTACTAACGATAAAACATTTGTATCAGGTATGCAATACACCTATTCAATGGATACGCTACTTTTTATGCCTGCCCAACTAACCATGGGAACTGAATACAGTACCAATGAAATGATTGACAAAATGTTAGGCTATGATAGAATTATTAATCAGGCTGTAAATACCAAAAGTGCCTTTTTACAGAATGAATGGAAAAATAAAAAAATCAGGATACTTTTAGGTGGTCGTTTTGATAAACATAATTTAATTAAAAACCCAATAATAAGTCCTCGCTTGAATTTCAGATATAATCCCAACGAACTTTTAAGTTTACGGGCAAGTTATTCAAGCGGATTTAGGGCGCCTCAGGCTTTTGACGAGGATTTGCATGTAACGGCAGTAGGTGGAAATGTTGCTCTCATTCGTCTATCGCCTGACTTAAAAACAGAAAAGTCGCAGAGTTATAGTGCCTCTGCTGATTTTTACAAAACTTTTGGTCAGGTACAAACCAATTTGCTTATAGAAGGTTTTTACACCAAATTAGACAATGTGTTTGTATTAGAAGAAATTGGAACTGATAGCGGTGGTAACATAATGCTCGAACGAAGAAATGGTTCGGGAGCAGTTGTACAAGGAATAAATGTCGAAGGGAAAATTGTACCCACAAAGAAAATTCAATTTCAATTCGGAGTTACTTTTCAAAAAAGTGAGTACAAAGAAAATCAAATATGGAGTGATAGCGAAAACTTAATTCCACATAAAAAAATGTTTCGCTCACCTGACAATTATGGATACTTAACAGCTAATTACCAAGTTGTGAAAAATTTCAATGTTTCTTTATCCGGAACTTATACAGGAAGTATGCTGGTTCAACATTTTGCTGGATACGTAAATGAAGATACAGAGAAAGAAACACCAGATTTTTACGATATGAACATAAAGCTATCTTATGATTTTAAGATTAATAGTAGTGCTAAATTACAGCTAAATACGGGTATCCAAAATATTTTTAATAGCTATCAAAACGATTTTGACAAAGGTGAATTTCGTGATGCTGGATACGTATATGGGACTGCTTTACCAAGGTCATTTTTCTTTGGACTTAAAGTTATAATATAGTTTTTAAGAAATATTGCCAACTCACACAGGCTGGCACATTGTCGGGTCGCTCAAAGCCAACGCTAAAGCCAAAACCCGCCAAAGAGCCAGCCTGTTTTCAACGCTTTTTTGCCGACACTTAAAAAACTAAATCTCTGCCGACACACGAGCCAGTTTGAAAAATATTTTAACTTTGACAGAGTATTTCGTTTATGGAAAAGTTTGTAAATCTATGACTGACAGACAGAACGCCCAGTTGCTAACAAAGGCTATATGCAATAAGGGTTTCAGTGGTAATTCAAGCATTCTGCCCCGCTCAAACTTCGGTGTTGGTGGACAAAAAAGAAGCCCGCAATCCCTTACTGCATATAGCCTCGACCGTTATCGGTATTAAAAACAAAATATATGTCGAAAAAAAGTAAAAACATTTTTCGTAACTATTCAGGTACCAATTTAGCAATAGTATGGAAGGCGGACAAGATATTCTGGTTGTTTTTAATGCAGGTGTCAGTAATCGAACGGATAATAGCATAGATTTCAGCCCCGCGTTGGGTTTTGAACTGGCCTGATACCTTTTGTTTGACTTTAATATTTCGGATAGCCCTTTCCGAAGCATTATTATCGGGAGGCACTTCGGGATGGTATAAAAAAGTGAAGATATAGTCTTTGTACTTATTCATACGTTTGTGGAAAGAGCCGACCTCTTTCATGTGTTCAGGGATTTGGGTTTGCAGTAAAACCAAGAGCCGGTGTTCAAGTTCAGTTCTTTGATTTATTGGGTAGTAATATTCAGGCGGAGACAAAATCTTTTTCAGTTGCAGGGCGTCGTACAACAATTGTTTGAAAAGGCTTGCCCAGTGTGATTGATACCGCTCTTCAAAGAAGTTTAGCTCTCTTAAAAGGTGAGCCGTGCATAATTGATGAGTCTTTGCTTTGGTTTCAAAGTGGCTTTTCCAGCAGTCATGGACTAAAACAGTATCTTTAAAACCATTTTCGAAATTGGTGTCAATGGTATTTGTGCCCCGGTTGGCAGAAAAAGCTATAAAAGTAGCAAGTTTGCTTTGCCAGGTCCAAAACCAGGCTTTCTTGCCGTTTACTTTAGCGCCAGTTTCATCCGAACCAACCACCTTGCTGTTTTCAACTTCTTTGGAGATGAGTTGCCAGGCTGGAAAAGCCTTTTGAGCAAAACGTTCAAGTATGTCGCAAATGGTCCCCTGGCTAATAGGCAGGGAGCAAACATCGGTAAAATACTCGCTCATTCTCTCAAAGGGTATAAATTGGCGGGTATGCATATAAGCAATGGTTGCTTCCACGTTCGGCCCATAGCTGACGGGCGCATTTATTCCCTCGGGGAAGGCGGACTCAGTCTGGTGACCGCAGGTACAAATACTGCGAAATACCCTATGTTCGGTATATTGAGGTATTATTGGGGGTATGTCAACTACCTGGCGACACTTGGATAATTCTGTTGTTGCGTTGGAAAGGTCTTTGCCACAATGATTGCAGAAAGCCGGTTTGTGTTCGACAATATGATCAGGATTTTCAACCATCTTAAGAGTGTTGCCCTCGTGTCCAGTCTGACCACCAGGTGATTTACCATCCTTGGTTCGCAAGCTTTTAGTTTTTAAAGGTCTGTTTTCGTCCCTGGAGGGAGGCACAGAACTATTACGGCTGTTTTTGAGGTGCTTTAATCGTTCATTCTCCTGAAGCAATTGTTGCACAAGCATTTTAAGTGTAGCCACTTCGGCTTTTAAAAAGCTGTTTTCTTTTTCTAGCTCTAATATCCTTTTTTGATCTGGTGTCAACTTCCTGCTTTTTATGCAAAAGAAGTTAAAAGCAATGAAATTCAGTATTTTAGAAGCCGAAAGTTATTAATTTGTAACCAACAATTGTTAATAATGCAACGGTTTTTCAGAAAACCAGGAAAAAACAGACTCCGAATTGTTAATAACTGCCCAATTTTATAGTATTGCTGAATAGTTACCATTTTTCTAATTCTCATTGGAATATTAAATGTAATTATCCATTTGTTTTTAAACCATCATTTTGAATATCATAGAGATGAGTTATTATACTTTTCAATGGGTCAGCATTTGGATTTTGGATATGCAACAGTTCCACCCTTAACCGGATTTCTAGCATTTATCTCAAAAAGTATTTTAGGATATTCTTTGTATGCAGTCAGGTTTTTTCCTGCATTATTTTCGGGTATCACAGTATATCTGACATCATTAATAGCAAAAGAACTTAAAGGGGGTAATTGGTCTCAGATTATTTCGGCAATTGGTGTTGTAGGGACATCGGTTTTTGTTATGATTTTTGGGATATTTACACCGATCTATCTGGATCTCTTTTTTTGGACATTAACATACTATTTTATCATAAGATATGTGAATACAGAATCAGCTAAATATTTGATATTTCTTGGAATTTGTGTTGGGCTTGCCATTCTTAACAAATACAGCATATTATTTCTATTGGCTTCACTGTTTATTGTATTCCCTTTTACCAAATACAGGAATGTTTTCACAAAAAAAACTTTTTATTATAGCATGATTTTGGCTTTCCTTCTGGCTTTGCCCAACATATTATGGCAAATTTATTACCATTTCCCGGTTATAAACCATATGAAGGAATTGCATGACAGTCAATTGGTAAATGTAAACAGAATTGGCTTTTTGATAGACCAACTAATCCTTCCATTACCACTAACACTGATAATTATACCAGGCATTATTTATTTTTTAATCAATAAGCAATTCAATCAATACAAGTTTTTAGTAATAGTATCTGCATTTGTTGTATTGTTATTCTTGATCTTTAGGGGCAAAAATTATTATTCTGCCGGTATATTTCCTTTTCTAATTGTTTGTGGCGCATTATTTATTGAGAAGTATTTTAAAAAAGAATTTTTTCGCGTTTTTGTTTTGGCACTTTTATTTATTTTGTCGTATTTATTATTGCCAACTGGCATACCATTGTATAAACCTGAAAAAATGGTAAGTTATTTTGATAGTTTTGAAAGAATAACCGGGACCAATGCTTTAAGAAGAGATGAAGATGGTATTTATCGTTCTTTGCCGCAACTTTATGCCGACATGCTTGGTTGGGAAGAATTAACAGAAATAGCCAATAAAGCATGGCAACAAGTTGATAACAAGAAAAATTGTATCATATATTGCGAAAATTATGGTCAGGCCGGAGCAATTAATATCATTGGCAAAAAGTATGGTTTACCAGAATCAATAAGTTTCAGCGACGCATTTGGCTATTGGTTTCCAAAAAAGTTTGATAATGAAATAACAGAATTCATATACATAAATGATGAACTTGGTGATGATATAAACAATTTATTTGAAGATGTGCGGGAAATAGGCAAAATCAAAAACAATATGGCCATTGAATACAATGTTCAGGTATATTTATGTAAAAAACCCAGAAGTAGTTTTAATAAATTTTGGAGCGAAAGAATAAAAAACCTATAAAATACCGATAACACGGCATATAAGTAATGGCGGGGTTTGTAGGTTGTCAATGGTAGTGCTTCTATTGAATTCTCTACCTCGGTTGAAAACGACATGCTCCGAAATTCGCCACTACTCATATGCCCAACGTTTTTAAAATATGAATGAACGATTTACATATCTGGTAGAGAAGTTCCTGGATAATAATCTTGAAGGAAACGAAATCATAGAGTTTAAAAAATATCTGGCATTACAGGAAAATAGAGAGTATCTTAGAAATGCGGAAATTGTTAATAAGGTTATTGAAGAGGAATTTTTGAATAAGCTTTCGGAAGAGGAAATTAACAGGATACCTGGTTTGAAAGCGGGTGAGGATTTGGATTAGTTTTTAATGAATAAGGAAATAGACGCAATTATGCGTGTAGACAATCGTTATTTGGCATAGTAAAAAACCGACTTCCCTAAAATAGTTTCTATATAATGAAACTTTATGCGTATATTTGCTGAGACAAGAATCGAATAATGAATAAGCATTTTGAAATCATATTTTTAGATGAAGCATTTGAGTTTCTTAGTTCTTTAGACAAAAAACACTATGAAAAAATCCTTTTTAATATTCGTAAAGCTCAGACAGATCGAAATCCTGAACTTTTCAAAAAATTAAAAGATGAAATATGGGAATTAAGAACTCTTTATCAAGGTTTGCATTACCGTTTGCTTGCATTTTGGGATAAAACGGATTCTGAAAATACTTTGGTTATTTCGACCCATGGATTTATTAAAAAACGTATCAATGTACCTGAAAATGAAATCCAAAAGGCTAAACATATAAGGACTAAGTATTTTGAAGACAAAGAAAAACTTAAAAAGAAAAAGAAATGAAAACTCACACTTTAGAAGAAGTTCAAGATAAACTAATAGGTAAAATTGGCACTCCTGACCGAGACAAGTTTGAATACGAATTACAGATGGATTTAATTGGACAAGCTATTAAACAGACGCGGCAAGAGCGTAACATGACTCAGGAAGAATTGGGAAAACTTATTGGTGTTCAAAAATCACAAATTTCACGGATTGAAAGTAATGCTAGTAATGTAACCATTGATACTTTAATGCGGGTTTTTAATGCCCTACAAGCAAAAGTAAAATTACAAGTTGAATTACCACACTTCAAAATTAGTTTGGGACAATAACTACACCCCACCTTCAAAAAACATAACATTTGTCATTCCGAATGAAACGAAGTTGAGTGAGGAATCTCCCCGGGAGCAAGCTTAAACAAAGACAACAGACGTTTTAATAATTGTTAATAGTTCCAAATAGTCATATAAAAATATCTGGCATTACAGGAAAACAGAGAGTATCTTAGAAATGTGGAAATTGTTAATAAGGTTATTGAAGAGGAAATTAACTGGATACCTGGTTTGATAGATGGGGAGGATTTGGAATAGTTTTTAATTAATAAGGAAAAAGGTGCAATTATGCGTGTACACAATCGTTGGCAGCATTCAAAATACAAGTAACCGTGAAAATAGTTGATAAGATAAACATTATACTATTTGCAGGTTTTGGAACGATATATCCTGCAATTTTGAAAGGTCAGGATTACCAAACTGTGAATTCCGATCGAATAGCATATTTTGAGAACTCCTATGGACATATAAAATGTATTCAAATTGATTCTGCAAAATTCGAAACCGACTCAATATTGCACCCTGTTTCTAATATCCAAAGAATCGATAATGGCTGTTATACTCCTTATGGCGCTTCCTGGCTAAGTAGTAAAATAATATTACAAGCAAATGGATGCAATTTGTTTTTTAATCTTGAACTCGACACAATAAAAATCAACACAGAAGCAACTTTGAACGAAAGTTGGGTTTCATATGAAATTCCTGATTCGATAAAAATAATTTCCACCGTTATAAGCGCAGATACTTGTAACATTCTTGGGCTATTGGATTCTGTTAAAATAATCGGTTTTAATTTATAC
>CAYGFI010000207.1:0-7112 GCA_964349045.1 uncultured Chitinophaga sp. | reverse complement strand
ATCCTTAACAGCACGTTTCTATTTTTTTTATTTTACTGTGAAACAGGTTCCCGGGATTTCTATGGATTTACAAACGTAATAATCACATAAAAAGGTCCCGGTTTAAACGGGGCCTTTTTTAATAGTAAACAAATATGGAAGCAAGTTCCGAAAACAAACCGATCTCGATTGCTATTCAGGGTGGGTATGGGGCATTTCATGAGATTGCCGCCAAAGCCTATTTTGAACCATTGGAAATTGATATTAAGCCAAATAACACCTTTAAGGAGCTTATGACTTCGCTTAAGCAGCGTCAGGTTGATTATGGAATCATGGCGATTGAAAATTCCCTTGCCGGAAGTATTATTCCAAATTATCTGATTATCAAGGATTCCAGAATGCAAATTGTGGGGGAGATTTATTTACGGATAAGACAAAATCTTGTGGCTCTCAAAGGACAAAAGATCGAAAATATCAAAGAAGTATATTCCCATCCAATGGCAATTCTTCAATGTCAGCTTTTTTTCGATAATTATCCGAATATCACTGTTATCGAAAGTATTGACACAGCGCTAAGCGCCAAATTGATTCATGATGAAAATCTCACCGGGAAAGCCGCTATTGCCAGTGATCTGGCGGCTGAAAAATACGATCTTGAAATCCTTGCCCCCGGAATTGAAACCAATAAAATGAATTATACGCGCTTTCTCATCCTGCGTGAAACAAACGGGCATTCTGTTGATACTTCTGTTGTAAACAAATCATCGATACATTTCGCACTGGCACACAAGACCGGATCTCTTTCAAAAATTTTATCAATTTTATCCTACTATGATATTAACTTGTCTAAAATACAATCGCTACCAATCATGGGAAAAGACTGGGAGTACCAGTTTTATGTTGACGTAATTTTTGATGATTATGATTGGTACAGGAAATCCCTTGATGCAATCCGTCCATTTACGAGTGAACTGGGTATCCTGGGTGAATATATTAAAGGGAAATCAATAATGGATTAATAACTACAAATTATGGGAATTAAACTCGATCTGGAAAATGTTGCTCTTTGCAGAGAATGCATGACAAGGCCCATCATCATTGCGGGTCCGTGCAGCGCCGAAACGGAGGAGCAGGTTATGGCAACAGCCAGGGAACTTTCTTCACGCGGAATCAGAATTTTCCGTGCAGGCATCTGGAAACCCCGCACCCGCCCAAATGCATTTGAAGGTATTGGTTCGGTTGGATTAGAATGGTTGCGTAAGGTGAAAGACGAAACGGGTATGCTTACTACTACCGAAGTTGCCACGGTGAAGCACGTTGAAGATTGTCTGAAGGCAGGTGTTGATATTCTTTGGGTCGGAGCCCGGACCACTGCAAATCCTTTCGCTGTGCAGGATATTGCCGACGCATTGCGGGGAGTTGATATCACTGTAATGGTTAAAAATCCTGTTAATCCTGATATTGAACTCTGGATTGGTGCACTGGAGCGTATTAATAACGCCGGAATTAAAAAACTAATAGCTATACACAGGGGTTTCTCTGTTTATGATAAATCATTATTCCGAAACGATCCCCAGTGGCAGGTTCCAATTGAACTTCGCCGAAGGATTCCTGAATTGAAAATAATCAACGATCCCAGTCATATTTGCGGAAACCGTCATATGCTATATGATGTTTCACAAAAGGCAATGGACCTGAACTTTGACGGGCTGATTATTGAAACTCATATTACACCTGATCAGGCCTGGAGCGATTCAACTCAACAAATCACTCCTGCC
The DNA here is from genome assembly GCA_964349045.1 of uncultured Chitinophaga sp. Lineage (GTDB taxonomy): Bacteria > Bacteroidota > Bacteroidia > Bacteroidales > JACJXF01. The sequence goes on along the minus strand of CAYGFI010000207.1, from coordinate 5,355 downwards.
GAACTTCAAATTCTTTTAAAACGTCTCGTTTTCAGGAATGAAGGCGACATGAATGCAATGCTTAACCTGGCCGAACTCAGGGAACAGATTGATAAACTTGATGATAAACTTATCCAGATTTTTGAAAAACGAATGAAAGTTGTTGAAGAAATTGGTAAACATAAGAAAGAAAGCAATATTACTATATTGCAGTCTCAACGCTGGGACGATATGGTGAGAAACCGGATGAACCTGGGAACCCGCAAGGGCCTTAGCGAAGAATTTATTTTGAAGGTTTTTCAGGCAATACACCAGGAATCCATTAATAAACAGACAGTTATCATGAATAAAAATCAGGAAGAAACAAAATGACACAGATGAACCTGGTCACATCCAACGGTAAATGTGAAGTTTTAATCGGAGGAAAAACAGAAGATGCCTTGTTCCGGTATAATAAAAACAAAACGGTAGTACTGGCAGATGAAAACCTTCTGCATTTTCATGCGAAAAAATTCTCCGGTTTTAATGTTATTTCAATAGGATCGGGGGAGAAGGCTAAATCTATGGACCAGGCTGTTCTCCTGTATCACAAACTTCTTGAAATGGATGTCGACCGCAGTTGGTCTCTGATCGGAGCAGGTGGAGGGATTGCTACGGATTTGTCAGGATTTGTGGCTTCAACTTTTTTACGGGGAATATCCTTCGGTTTCGTCTCCACAACCCTCCTCGGACAAGTAGACGCTGCTATAGGCGGCAAAAACGGGGTGAACCTCGACGGTTATAAAAATATGATAGGAGTTATCCGCCAACCGGAATTCGTTTATTGTGATATTGATAGTCTGTCAACTTTGCCTGAGAGAGAGTTTCTGGGCGGTTTTGCGGAAATCATAAAATACGGGGCAATACGCGACAGGATGTTTTTTGATTATCTGGATAAAAATATTGAAAGAGGAATTGAAAAGGAAAACCTTGTCCTGGAAAAAATAATTTATGAATCAGTAAAAAACAAAATAGAAGTAGTTCAGGCAGATGAAAATGAGACGGGTGAAAGAAAAACGCTTAACTTTGGTCATACTTTTGCACACGCGTTTGAGAAATTATATAAAATCTCCCATGGTGAAGCAGTCGCAATTGGAATGATCATGGCTGCCAGACTCTCTGTAAAACTAGGTTTACTGAAAGCAACGGGCGCTGTTAAACTTGAAAATATGATCAATCGTTGCGGTTTACCGGTTAAGTTTGATTTCGATCCTGAATCATTAGCCGATGCAATGAAAAAAGACAAAAAAAGAGCAGGTGAGGAGATCAGTTTTATTCTTTTGGAAGAAATCGGGAAAGCTGTTATAAAAAAAATACCTGTAAATAATCTTAAATCAATGCTTTATGATTTGCGTTAGTATTGGTAACGGGAATCCTGCCGAAGCAAAAGGAATTTTGAAAAAAACAGGATTCATTGAACTCAGGGCCGACCTGTTAGACTGGAATACCCAGGAACTAAAGGATGTAATCATGTCGGGTGCAAAAACTGTTTTTACCTGCAGGCCCGGAAAGTTTAATGATGATGAGCGCCTTGAGTTGTTTGAAATGGCAGCAAAGGCAGGAGCAAAGTATCTTGATGTTGAACTTGATTCTGAGGAAAATTTTCTTGCTTCCATCAGAAATATCAGAGATACCAGCGCGGCTGAATTAATTGTTTCATTTCACAATTTTGAACTTACACCTGCTATGGAGGTTTTAGAATCATTGTTAAATGATTGTTTTGTGGCTGGAGCCGATGTAGCAAAGATAGCCTGCAGGGTCTATTCACCGGCTGATTCAGCAAGGCTTTTATCACTATACAGGATCACAGGGCGAAAGATAGTTATTGGAATGGGCAAGACAGGTAAGATTACCCGGATTGCCGCATCACTTCTCGGAGCTGAGTTTACTTTTGCTTCACCGGGGGAGGGCGATGCCACTGCAGAAGGGCAATTTAGTTATGATGAAATGAAAGAAATTATTAAGAAAATTCAATAAATCCCATGAATACCTTTGGCACTTTTTTCAGAGTCAGTATTTTTGGAGAATCGCACGGAAACTCTGCCGGGGTAACTATTGACGGCTGTCCGGCCGGTGTTCCACTTTTAGAATCCGATTTTACAACCGACCTGGATCGCCGACGAAGCGGTTCCAAGGGTACCACTCCCCGAAAAGAGGCTGATCTGCCGAGACTCATGAGTGGTGTTTTTAACGATCATACTACCGGAGCGCCAATCACTATTCTTTTTGAAAATACTAATACACGCTTTAAAGATTATGAGAGGCTAAGAGATACACCCCGTCCGGGACATGCCGATTTTGTTGCCTTTAAGAAGTTTGGCGGTTATGAAGATTTCAGGGGAGGTGGACATTTCAGTGGGAGACTCACTCTGGGCCTGGTCGCGGCAGGCGTCATTGCAAAGAAAATTATCTCCCCCGTGAAAATAATTGCCCGACTCACCGAAGCCGGAGGAATGAAAGATATCGGGAAGGCAGTTGATCTGGCAATCGAACAGCAGAATTCCATAGGGGGAATTGTTGAATGTACGGCGAGTGAAATTCCAGCCGGACTCGGAGAACCTTTTTTTAATTCTGTAGAATCACTGATCGCCCATATCGTGTTTAGCATTCCTGCCATCAAGGGCATTGAATTTGGAGCCGGGTTTGCTGCTGTAAAAATGAGTGGCAGTGAACATAACGACATGTTTATCTCTCCCCAGGGAAAAACCCTGACTAATCATGCCGGAGGTATTAACGGGGGAATTTCCAATGGGAATGATATTGTTTTCAGGGTAGCTGTAAAACCTACCAGCAGTATTCCCCTGACACAAAATACCATGAATATAAAAACAGGAAAGATGACCGGGCTAAAAATTGAGGGCAGACATGACTTGTGCATTGCTCTGCGGGTACCTGTAGTTCTGGAAGCTGCAACGGCTATTGTTATTGCTGATTTGCTGATGGCGGAACAACGGATTAAAAGAGTTTTTGATTAGGTGTTTAGGGATTTAGGGATATAGGGAAAAGGAATTTTTTAATACTTAGAAATGGGATAATTAATTCATTAAATTTGGACTTTTAATATTTTTAACCACTAAATAACAATGAGAGTAGCAGTAGTTGGCGCCGGCAACATGGGCTCATGGCTTGTTGAATCGCTTTGCCTGGATTATGAAGTAGGAGTTTATGATTCCGACCGGAATAAGCTGAAGTATTTTTTTAATTCACGTAAGTTTCTGTATCTGGAGGAATTGCTCGATTTTCAGCCCGATATTCTGATTAATGCCGTTAGTCTTGAGCATACTGTGGATGTGTTTCATGAAGTGGTACCATCCCTCGGTAAAAATTGTATAATTGCTGATATTACTTCAGTAAAAAACGGACTTGCTAAATACTATGAAACCTGCGGACGGAGGTTTGTATCCACACATCCTATGTTTGGACCTACTTTCGCAAATATCAGGCATCTTTCGGAAGAAAACGCAATCATAATTAAGGAAGGCGATGAGGAAGGAAAAGAGTTTTTCAGGAAATTTTACAAATCCCTGAATCTGAAGATTTTCGAGTACAGTTTTAAGGAACATGATGAAACTATTGCCTATTCGCTTTCAATTCCTTTTTCTTCCACACTGGTTTTTGCCTCGTGTATGAAAGAACAGGAAGCGCCGGGTACGACATTTCGCAAGCATTTTGAAATTGCAAAAGGACTGCTGTCAGAAGATGATTACCTTCTTACAGAAATACTCCTTAATCCTTACAGTCTTACACAAGTTGAAGAAATTAAAGAAAGTCTTGGTGAATTAATCGCAATGATCAAAACTGCGGATAAAGCCGGATTAAAAGAGTATTTCCAGAGACTACGCAACAATATCGGAATGAAAAAGATTGTTTAGCATCAGGAGATTCAGGATTTACTGATTTTCAGAATTTTTTTGGAATCCGGACGGATTTTAAAGTGGTCATCAATTCTTAAGCCTACGATCCACGCGATCTCGCTTCCGGATTGAAGAATCCATGTATTTTCTTTTTCGGGGAGGGAAAGCTTTATATCGATAAAAAAATCACTGAGTTTTTTCATATTGATCATTCCAAGGGGACGGAAATAATCGCCGGGTTCCCATTTCCTGAGCAGTAGGGGAAATTCGAGTAGGTCCAGATCGAGACAGGCTATTTCGGGAGAGGATGGGATGTTGAAATTGGATGAGTTGGGAATAACGTCCATGTCAAGATGAAGAGGTTCAGAAATTTCCCGATATGGATCTTCAATGTAATACCTGCGGAGATTTTCCTCACGGATAGGGTGAATGAGCAGTTTCCCCCTGTCTTTAACCAAACGGTGTGTTGGGGAGAAAAATTGCCTTCCTGGAGGGCTGTCAAGACTCCTGATTATATCGTTTACCACTCCCTGTGAAAAGTTATAATCTCTTAGCAATTCATAGGCCCAGGTATCAATAGGATGCAATTTTACCAACTCATTTACCGATATCCATGAATAACCTGTTTCACGAAATAAGTACTCGTTGCGCTTCTCACGAATGGCTGAAATATAGATTTCTTCAGATTCACTTAGCTTCCGGATATTATCGGTCAGTGTATCGGTAAATCTGGGATTGATCTCTTCAAAAAGAGGGATAATGTTATGCCTGATCTTATTCCGGCTGTATTTTACTGATACATTGCTTGAATCTTCCCGCCAGTCGAGGTTATTCGATAAAGCATATTTTTTTATATCTTCGCGGGAGGCGAAAAGCAGAGGGCGTATAAGTCGGCCGTTTTTACTTTTGATCCCGGTTAATCCCTTGATTCCTGTACCTCTTGTAAGATTTAACAGAAAGGTTTCTATTACATCATTTTTGTTATGAGCGGTTGAAATCCAGTCGTAACCCTGTTCCTGCCTTAGTTCTTCGAACCAATCGTAACGAAGTTCACGCGCAGCCATCTGAACCGAAATCTTACTTTGATCGGAATATTCTATAGTATCAAAACTTTTTACAAAAAATGCCACCCCATTTTTTTCAGCAATGGCTTTAACGAACTGTTCATCACCTTCAGATTCCTGATTTCTGAGGTGGAAATTGCAATGGGCAACACTGCAGACATAACCAAGTTTGAGCAGGAGATCTAAAAGTACTACGGAATCAATTCCCCCGCTAACGGTTACCATAACCCGGTCGCCTTTTCGTAACAGATCATTTTCGTAAATATATGATTTTAGCCGGCCCAGCATCGTGGAAAGATTTTGCACTAAGGTAGAAAAAAGATAGATGTTTTGAAAGAGAAAAGAAGGGAGACGGGAGAGGGGAGAGGGGAGACGGGAGACGGAAGACGGAAGTCAGGAGAGGGGAGACGGGAGACGGA
>CAYGFI010000206.1:6037-7145 GCA_964349045.1 uncultured Chitinophaga sp. | reverse complement strand
CCATTTATCTCCCTTTTTGACATATATGCGAGTCTTGTTTTGCTCGGAGCAATTTTAATAATTTCAATCCTAATGATGCTCGATGCCAAGCCAAACCTTGCTCCATTTTTCATAAAAATCTGGAGTCTCGTATTTAAGAAAAAAGAGGAAAAAGAATTCACTTCAGATTTAAATTCAAAAAAAGAGCAAATCGTTGAATCTAAAGAAATACTGAACGAGAGAAAAGAAGATCTGGATAGCAAAAAGAATGAACTGGATGAAATTGTTTCCGATACTAAAAAAGAAGAAGAAACTTTGTTCAATAAGTCTGCTACCATTCAGAAGATTATCGAACCCCGGCTTTTATCCGCATATAAAAGAATTCGTGGTAACGCCCGAAATGGTCTTGCTGTGGTTTCGGTAGAAAGAGATGCATGTGGCGGTTGTTTTAATAAAATCCCTCCCCAGAGACAGCTTGATATCCGCTCACGCAAGAAAATCATTGTTTGCGAATACTGCGGCAGAATTCTTGTTGATGATGATATCAGCGGAACGGGCGCTAAAGCAGAATAACCGGTTAAAATTTAATGGTATAGTGGATTTTGAATTTTGTGCTTACTATGGGCGCAAAGTTGAGTGTGTCGTAAGATGCTCTTCAGTATCCTCCCTGAAGGTATTATAATTCAACTGTTCGGATTCCGGCATATTAAAAAGTAAAATCATCCTTTGCCAGTCGTTGGTCGGAAGTAATACAAAGAATTCACCACCATTGGGTTTTGGAGGTTTGTAAACAAAAACGGGATGTGTTTTCAGATCGGTAACTTTAGTTTTATCTGTTTTTTGTAATTCAACTTCTACCATCAGGCCTCCATCCCGGTAACGATCTCCCTGGTTGGAAATAAAATTACCAAGACTATAAACCACAAGATTATAAGTGGTAGTATCAGTCGCGTCGTTGTAATATTTTCTTATCGGCTGAATAACATGAGGATGCGAGCCAATGATTGCATCGGCTCCATTTTTTATCAGAAATTCAGCAAGTTCTCTTTGCTGTTTGTTCTCTGTTCTCTGGTACTCAAGTCCCCAGTGCAACGTGGCAATTATGAAGTCAGGTTCTGCAAGCTTTGCT
>CAYGFI010000206.1:0-5937 GCA_964349045.1 uncultured Chitinophaga sp. | reverse complement strand
AGATTCAACAATGCAATATCAGCAGAACCTACCAGGTCTTTGATCATGCTGAAGCAGGTGTCGTATTGATAGGATTTTGATTTTTCGTCCCAGGCTGATTTGATCTGGCCATCGTGACCCATCAGATCTCCCGCGAAGATGATTTTCAGACGGCTTGTGTCATGAGGCTGACCAGACAGATTGTGTAAACCTATGATTGATAGTAATATGAAGGTAGCTATAATTCTCATTTCCGTTCACAATCACTCACTAATTCTCACCAGGATCCCCCTGCGCCACCTCCACCGAAGCTTCCCCCACCTCCACCGGAAAACCCTCCAAATCCTCCACCGCCGGAGCTGAATCCGCCAAAACTACCGCTGTGGGAGTGACGCGATCCGCTCAACATTCCAAGTGCAAGCCAAAAGGGCAGGTTTTTTCCTACGGAACGCGACTTTCCTTTCCGGGAGCCGCCAAGGATGATAAAAAACAGGATGATCAGGAAGATAATACCACCGATAGCGCCACCCTCTGATGGATCTTTTTTATACTGATCGCCAGTAAAAACTCCGGAGAGAAGGTTCATAATTACAGTAGTAGCATTATCAAGACCCTGATAGTACTGACCGTTTTTAAATGCAGGTTTGATCTCCGATTCAATGATCCTTTTGTTTATGGCATCGGGGATGAATTCTTCGAGACCATAACCGGTAGCAATCCATATTTGCCTGTCGGCAGGATAAATAAGGATAAGCATACCATTTTCCTTGCCTTTCTGCCCGACGCCCCATTTCTGACCTATCTCAGCCGCCAGCATGGAAATCGGTTGATCTCCATGTTCATCAAGAGTTACAACAAAAATTTGTGTACTTGTCGAATCCTCGTAATATCCCAGTTTGGAGTTTAGCTCATTTGCTTCACCAGCAGAAAGAAGCTTTGCATAATCATTAACCCATGCCGTGGGCTTGTCAGGAAATATATTATTCTGTGCAGAAATAATCTGAAAACCAAGTAATAAGGCTGTTATAAGAGCAGGAAGTTTTCGCATAATACTATTTTTTACCGAAGGAAATGTCGTTGGATAATTCGTTTACATCATTTTTTTCATATGGGAAATGAATTTTCAGCTGTTGGCCTGCAGTCAATATCCCCTGAGACAATCCTTCTGCAAATTTTTCCTGTGCAAATGCAGCTCCCATTGTTTCTCTAATCTGATCCCAGAAGTCAGCCGGTACTTTGGCATTGATACCGGCATCACCCAGGATGGCAAATTTTCTCGTTTTTGTGGCAAGGTAAAAAAGCACTCCATTGCGTTGGGTAGTCTTATGCATACCCAGGTATTCAAACAGATAAGCAGCCCTGTCGAGTACATCCCCTTTTATTTCCGTTTCAATATGGACCCGGATTTCGCCGGATGTGTTTTGTTCTGCCTCTTTTATGGCATTCTCAACAAGGATTTTTTGTGCTTTGGTGAGGAATTCAGTTGAACTCATATCGTTAGAATTTTACTTCAGGAGCTTTTTCAGCGCCTTCTTCAGCAGCAAAATATCCTCTCTCTTTAAAACCAAATATAGCAGCGATGATATTTCTGGGGAATACCCTTCTCGCTGTGTTGTACGCACCCACCATATCATTGAATTTTTTCCTTTCAAAGCTGATACGGTTTTCGGTTCCTTCGAGCTGAGCCTGAAGTTCAAGGAAATTCTGATTGGCTTTAAGGTCGGGATACTGCTCTACTACGACCATCAAGCGTGCCAGTGAAGAAGAAAGACCGTTTTGAGCAGATTGGAAATTCTGAATGGCTTCGGGTGTCAGGTTGGTTGGATCAACGGTAACGCTGGTCGCCTTTGCACGCGCTTCAATAACATCGGTAAGAGTGGATTTTTCAAAGTTTGCATAGCCTTTTACTGTTTCAACCAGATTGGGAATCAGATCAGCTCTTCGCTGATACGCGTTTTCCACCTGGGACCAGGCCTGGTTAATTGCTTCATCCTGGGTTACCAGTTTGTTATATCCACAACCGGATACGAGTGGGAGGAGCATTACGAATGCCAGAATTTTAATAATGTTCTTCATTTTGTTTTTTTTATAAAGGTATAAGAATAAAAATAAACGATTGTTCAATTTTATTGATCTGTTTCTTCAAAAAGTGTTCCATGTTTTTTATGGATTGCTGGTTGGATATAAAGTTAAGCGCAGATCCCGCTTTGCCGTACTGCCAGGAAGTGGTTGAATAAAGCTGCAAAAACCGCGTTTCCATTGCGCCTTGGCGTTCCCGCCTTGCGGGATCTGCGCTTAATTATTTTACTACATAGCACCGTATGACACTTTAATATCTTAATTTTGTTCAAAAGCCCAAAGCCATGTCCGATAAAGAGTTTAGAGAAAAAGTGCTGCGGGGAATACCTGATTCCCTTCCCCCGAAACCCAAATACGAGGAAGCCATTAACCATGCTCCCCGGAGAAAGGACATATTGTCAGTTCAGGAGAAAATGCTGGCAGTTCGCAATGCATTACGCTACCATAAGAGGGAGTTTCATGCAGAACTGGCGCCTGAATTTCTAAATGAACTGGAGACTTATGGAAGAATTTATATGTACCGTTTCAGGCCGGATTACCGGATTTATGCGAGACCCATTGACAAATACCCGCATAAATCGATACACGCCGCGGCCATCATGCACATGCTTAGCAACAACCTGGATGAAAATGTGGCGCAACATCCCCATGAACTTATAACCTATGGGGGCAACGGGGCAGTATTTCAGAATTGGGCCCAGTACCTGCTAACCATGAAATATCTTGCCAGCATGGATGATGAACAGACACTGGTGTTGTACAGTGGTCACCCGATGGGATTATTTCCTTCGCATAAGGATGCACCACGGGTTGTAGTATCAAACGGAATGGTAGTGCCTAATTACTCGTCGCCTGATGAGTATGAAAAGTTTAATGCCCTGGGTGTGTCGCAATACGGACAAATGACAGCCGGATCGTTCATGTATATCGGGCCGCAGGGGATTGTACATGGCACCACGATCACATTACTCAATGCAGGCAGGCGTAATTCAGGCCCGGAGATGAAGGATCTTTCCGGTAAAGTTTATGTTTCAAGCGGTCTGGGAGGGATGTCGGGAGCCCAGCCTAAGGCTACGGTTATCGCGGGAGGGATTTGTATAATAGCTGAATTAAATCCCAAAGCGCTCAGAACCCGTTATGAACAGGGATGGCTGGATGAAGTGTTCACCGATCTTGATCGCCTGGTTTTAAGGATGAAGGAAGCAGTGGCAAAAAAAGAGTCGGTTTCTGTTGCTTACCTCGGTAATGTAGTTGACTTATGGGAAAAACTGGCAGAAGAAAATTGTAATATTGATCTTGGTTCAGACCAGACCAGTTTGCATAACCCATTTTCGGGAGGTTATTACCCGGTTGGACTTAGTTTTGAAGAATCAAACCGGATGATGACTGCAGAGCCCGGGAAATTCAGGGAAAAAGTTTATGAGTCGCTTCGTCGGCAGGTTATTGCCATCAACAAATTGAGCAGGAAAGGTATGTATTTCTGGGATTACGGAAATGCATTCCTGCTGGAGGCGGGCAGGGCAGGGGCCGATGTTTTTAATCAGACCGGAGATTATCGTTACCCATCCTATGTTCAGGATATTATGGGACCCTTGTTTTTCGACTATGGTTTTGGACCGTTTCGTTGGGTTTGTACTTCAGGCGATCCGAAAGACCTGGAAATTACCGATCGTATAGCGATGGATGTACTTGAAAGGATGGCTGCTGATTCACCTCCTGAAATTTCTATGCAATTGCGGGATAATTTACACTGGATCAGGGAGGCCGGTAAAAATAAACTGGTTGTAGGTTCTCAGGCAAGGATTCTTTATGCAGATTGCGAAGGCCGTACAAAAATAGCCGAAGCCTTTAACCGTGCCATTCGTGAAGGAACTATTCCGGCGCCGGTTGTACTGGGTCGCGACCATCATGATGTTTCCGGAACCGATTCCCCATACAGGGAAACATCGGACATTTATGACGGTAGCCGGTTTACTGCAGACATGGCCATTCAAAACGTTATTGGCGATGCATTCAGGGGAGCAGGCTGGGTCTCAATTCACAACGGGGGAGGCGTAGGCTGGGGTGAAGTAATAAACGGTGGTTTTGGCATGGTATTGGATGGTACCCCGGAGGCTGACCGGTGTTTAAAGATGATGCTTCACTGGGATGTAAACAACGGGATCTGCAGGCGGAGCTGGGCAAGAAATGATGCGGCTATGTTCACGATCAAAAGAGAAATGGAACGAACACCGGGATTGGTTGTGACATTGCCGAATGTGGTGGATGATGGGTTGATAGAAGGGATATTTACCTCACCCTAAATCCCTCTCCCGGGAGAGAGGGACTTTGAATTCGTAAAAATAAACTTCATCGATTGAAAGAGACCTAATTCGGTAACAGGCAAAAAAATCGACGGTAAATGCAAATAAAGTTAAGTGAATCATTTAAATGAGTTCACAATTAAATCTGGTAATAAAAATAGTAAAATGAGACATTTTAAATTTATTTTAATAATTATACTTTCAACCATGGTATTTGCATCCTGTGACGAGTCGGATCTTTTTTCTGATGATCCCCGGGATGCTTTTGTGGGTGATTGGAGTGTTTCTGAAAATAATGCAAAGAAATCCGCATATCTCTTTTATGATGTAAGTATTGAAAAATCAGTAACAGATTCAACCGCAGTTTATATTTATAATTTTTATGAAATTGGAAATACCCTGAGCGTTAGAGCTGTTGTTGATGGAAGCAGAATTTCATTGCCATCACAAACCGTAGATGGATTTACTTTTTATGGTAGCGGAACGATCTCTTATAATGATAAGTCGATAGAATGGCTTTACACCGCAGATTATAATAACGGTACTGTTGAGACACTCAAGGCTACATTTACCAAAAAATGATCAGAAAAGAAGACCATAAGGTCGTTCAAGCGTTTTATTCGGTTTATCAAGCGAGATATTTCTGATTATGCGATAAAACTCCATTCCCCCGAATAAAATTTTAAACCGCGTTTTTAAGTTGTGTCCCTGGCGTATACGCGCCAGCGTATTCCGCGCTTAATCAAAAACAATTAAGCATCGAACAAGCTGTTAGGTTTAGAAAATATCCTGTTAAATATCCTTTGTGCATTTAATATTTCCCTGAGCTCAGCATAACAAGTGCACAGTCGGTAACCACTTCAATACCTTTATCCCGGGCAAGCTTCATTAATTCCTCATTTACCGTTCCCGGGTTAAAAATGATACGCCTGGGATGCAATGACAGGATATAGTCGTAAACAGAAACCTGTCCTTTTGGTCCGATATAGAGGGAGATAGTATGAATATCTTTCAGTGAGGGTTTCCCTGTAAGGATTTTTATTCCGGAAATTTCTCCTTTTCTTAAACCGACAGCCACAACCTCATTTTGATGACGTACCAGGCTTTTTACCATTTTATGAGAGAAGCGGAGAGGATTAGGACTTGCGCCCAGGACCAGGGTTTTTTTCATAAGTGGGATATTTGGTATTTCAGATAAATTTAGAAAAAAATACTGAGTTGGTACTATTTTTGTAATCATATCCGGCACAATGTTTAATTGCAAAGTTCAATTGTTACTAATAGGCCTGTTTATGGATCAGACATGATACTCAGATTGGTGCATTTGTGACTATTATGGGATCTGTTAAATAGCATTAAAGATTAAATACACGCAACCAATCAATTGAATAAATGGTCTATGATTTAATCCGCCTTTTCATGAACTTCGGCGGATAAGTAGGTAGTGATTTAATATTCCGGAGTAACCTCCGGAAAAAAGTACCCGGAGACTGCTCTGGGATTTAGTATTTTTTATTTTGTTTAATTTAATTAATATTTTATAAATTTATTAATCGATTCAGTGGCATAGTAAAAA
>CAYGFI010000205.1:0-7202 GCA_964349045.1 uncultured Chitinophaga sp. | reverse complement strand
ATATTAACCAAACAAATTAAATCATGAGAAAATTTACTCTTATTATTATGATGGTATTTACTTTTACAGGTTTTTCTATGGCTCAAATCATGGAAGACTATGAAAGTATCAAAATGAACCTGATGGCAGGTGGAGCTGAAGACCTGAGTTCCTTAACTGTTGTTCCTAATCCTGATCCAACAGGAATTAATCCCAGTTCCTCTGTAGTGGAATTTGTCCGTGATAAGGACGGTGTTCCCTGGGGAGGTTTTTGGTCAACTCTGCCCAGTGTGGTTGATGTGACCACGAACAAGTTTGTTCATGTTAAGGTATGGAAATCACGAATCTCCCCGATCAAATTCAAACTTGAAGGCGGCGCCGCAGGAACACTTGAAATAGCTAGCAAAAATCCCCAGACCTTAATCAACCAGTGGGAAGACATCGTATTTGATTTTAGTGAAAAAACAGGTACATATCCAACTATTGCATTTATGCCGGATTTTGAAGATCCATTAACATTGACCGAAGATATTACGATTTATTTCGATGATTTCGTAGTGAACAATGATCCTAATCCAATGGGTATTCCTGAACAGGAAATCCATGTTGACATGACCGATGCCGGCCTTGTTTCAGGTGACCTGGTGTATATTTCAGGCGCTATTGGCGGTATTCACGGTAGCTGGCCTGAGCCCGGCACAAATGCCAATAACCTGATGCTTGACCCGGATGGAGATAAGATTTATTCCATCACCATGAATTTATCCGACGGACTGATTGCTTTTAAATTTTTTAAAGGTGCAGGATGGGGCGGCGGTGATAGCGCCCCGGGAGGAGACCGTACTCTGTCCGTTAAAGGAAGTATGGATGTAGTATATAAATTTGGAGTTGATGGAGTCGTATCTCAGACAAGTGATGAGAAAGTTGTATTTGAAAACTTTGAAAGCCTGAAAATGAATATTATGGAAGGAGGTACCAATGGTTCTTTAATGGTTGTTCCAAATCCCTATAAAACAAGTCTCAATAACAGTGACTACGTTGTAAAATACGTACGCAACTTCGACAGTCAGCCATGGGGAGGTTTTTATGGCACCCTGGAAATTCCAGTGGATTTCACTACCAACAAATACGTTCATGTTAAGGTTTGGAAACCACGGATCAGCCCTGTTAAATTCAAGATTGAAGGTCCGGATTTCGAAGTGGCCTCTATGAATCCCCAGACTATTACTGAAGGTTGGGAAGATATGGTTTTTGACTTCTCGGCTGCCACAGGTAATTATACCAAGATCGTTTTCATGCCGGATTTTGAGGATCCTTTAACACTTACTGCGGACATCGAAATTTATTTCGATGATATTTTGCTAAACAATGATCCGAATCCGGCAGTTACAGTCCGTGAAAATAAATTTACTGGAAAAGTTCAGATGTATCCTAACCCGGTAAACAACGAACTGTTCATCAATACGAATGTTACAATAAGCAAAGTAACCATCACCTCCATGCATGGACAGGTTGTTAGAAGTTATAATTTAGCTTCTAAGAGCAACACTACCATCAATACTGCCGATTTAAGCAGTGGAATGTATTTCGTTACTTTCACTGGAATTGATGGAAGTCGTCAGACACAGAAGCTGATAAAACAATAATTTTCAATTTGACTTTAATAAAAAAAGCTCCTTAGTCCGGAGCTTTTTTTATTCCTCAAATTTCAACATCTTAACAGAAATATCTCTGAAATCAATTGATTAATTGTAATTTTGAAATAGTTTTCAAATTTTTCAAACTTCGCTTCACAATTATTTGTTCTCAATTACAAATTGTTCTTTATGAGAATAAAACTATATATTTTATTTTTATTTCTATTAAGCTCAAAGGGAATTACTCAGATCAACATTGAAAAACCCGTCGACACAGTACAATATTTAATCAATCAAAACTGGGACAATTATCTTACCTGGAATCTCTCACATCAGTCTGGCTCAACATCAGTTAAAAGTAATTATAATGGCATCAACAATAATGGAATAGCTTTAGTCTATTCTTTTCCGGCCACCGGGGGCTGGTTCGACATGAACATGGTTCTCAGCGATACACTCACACATGAATATCCTGTTGTTTTTTATATTCGTTCATCCTCCCGGGTAAATGATAATCTTGAAATAAAATTTACCGGTAAAAACGGATCGGTTTTTCGCAGGCTGGTACCGCTGGATAGCTTTACCGGCCAATGGAAACATATTGTCGTATATCCTGGTGATACTGAATATGCATGGGGAGGAGATTCAAAACTTGATGCACTTTCCTTGTTTTCCATTGCTGCTTCAGGATTTGGAAAAGACACAATCTGGCTGGATGAAATTGGAATAGGAAAGTTGGGATTAAAATCCTCATTCCCATCTATTTATGACCCGGACAGCACACTTACCGGAATAGGATTTGTCCAGAGACGCGATTCGGAAATGCACCCCGAAGATACCCTTGTATTGAAATACCTGAAAGTATTACAAGACCTCTCTTCACCTGAAGCAGATCTACTTCCTTCACAGGAAGATGATCAGGCCCAGACATTTAATAATTCCCTGGCAGCATTGGCATTCATTATAAAGAATGAAAAAGAAAGAGCTGAAAGGATCCTCGGTTTTTATGATGCCGCGACCAGTAAAAACAACACTGATATCACCCTCCAAAATTTCTATTACAATGGCGAAGCCCGGGGATTTTACCAATGGGTATCGCTCGATTCCAGGCATGCCCCTGCAGGAACAGGCGACAGGTGGGTAGGTGATATGGCATGGCTGTTGATTACATGTAAATTCTATGAACTAAAATATAGTTCCAACCGCTACGATAATCTTGTTAGGATTATAAAGGACTTGCTTTTATCGTACTATAAAGAGTCGGATATCGGGGGATATATTCAGAGCGGATGGAGAAGCGGTGACAGCTTTCTTCATGAAGCGACAGGCCATCACGAGGGTAATATCGATTGTTATGTAGCATTAAAACTTTGTAATGAAAATTACTTTGCCCAAAAGATTAAAATCTGGCTGGAGCAAGAGTTAAATAATCAGAAAAACCTGCCCCTCGATTTATATACCTGGCGGGTACTGGCATTTGGAAGTGATTATTCCGGATTATTGAATATCCCGGAATATAACTACTCCTATAGAAAAGTAATCGGGGTAAATGGTAAAGAAACAATGGGTTTTTATCATACATCGGATTTCTATACCCGTAATTTCTGGAACGATGGAACAGGTCATATCGCGTGTGCATACCAGGCTTATGGTGATAAGGAAAGAGGGTATTTTTATGCCAACCAGCTTGACAATCTCATAATTGAACGTGAATTGGGCGGCGAGCTTAGCCATACCATCCCTTATACCCTCAATAAAACAGGAGGTTACAACTGGGTTGATACAACCAAAGGATTTGTTTCCAGTGCAGCCTGGTATATCCTTGCAAAAAATGGTGTTAATCCGTTTATGTCGGAGAATTTCAAAGATACCTTGCTTTCCGTTAAATTGAGTAAGCTGGAACTACCTGTTAAAAATCTCTACCCAAATCCATTCCGTGAAAATATAACAGCAGATTTTTATCTGCCTTCAGATGCCTGGGTCGTAATCGATATTTACGATATCCTGGGTGTAAAAATTCAAACCTTGCTCAATTGCAGGCTCCTATCCGGAAGTTATTCTGTTACCTGGAATGGTGATCATTACCAGGGCAGAACCGTTTTCCATGGAGTATATTATTTAGTGTTAAAAATGGATAACAAGCTTGTAAGCGCTCTCAAAATGATTAAAACCTCCCGATAAGTCTACTACATAAAGGATTAATTCTTAGTAATACAGCATCTTCAGATCGGCCTTCAAATTGGGTTGCCTCAGAACAATCAAAGCATCTCTGAACGATGGTGATTTTATTTTTGGAGCATAATTATTGGAAAAAGCAAAACCTTCTTTGGGTATTCCAAAAAAATTCTTTTCCATTTTCCCGTTGCTGTTTTCGTCATGAAGAATGGATACTGCATAATTTCCATAAGGAAGGTTCTCAAAAACTATAACTACTGTATCCGGAACTATTTTGACGGTTTTCCACCCGAAACTATTTAATGGATCTTCAGGAAATCCTTCTGCCTTATTGAACAGGTTAACGTTTATTTTGCCTTGTGTATTACGCAAACCGGTAATGCGGATTTCTATTTTACCTGCTGGCTCAACCTGTGCCAGGATACAGTTTGAAATTAAAATGAACGAAACAAAAATTAATAATTTATTCATCATCTTCAGGGGCGTTTTGAGATTGTACATTGAAGAACAATAAATTACCGATCAGGATGAGAGATAAGGTTTGGTTCATAAGCAGGTTGAAATAAACAGGGTTGAAAGGTTAAAGTTAAAAGTTAAAAGGTTTAAGATAAAACGTTAAG
Source organism: uncultured Chitinophaga sp. (assembly GCA_964349045.1). Taxonomy (GTDB): domain Bacteria; phylum Bacteroidota; class Bacteroidia; order Bacteroidales; genus JACJXF01. The sequence goes on along the minus strand of CAYGFI010000205.1, from coordinate 2,791 downwards.
TTAAAAAAATGAAAATGACAACAGCCCGCATAAGTTCAGGCTGTTGTCAATGTGTTAATAGAAAGAAAAAAAACAGTTGTACTATTTCTTTTGATTTTTCAAGCTCTCAATCTCAGTTTCCTTGTCTTTAATGGTTTGTTCCAGTTTAGCCTTTTCTGAAAAAAGGGTTTCGATATGATGTTTAAGTTCGGATTTTTCACCCTCGAGAATCTTGATTTTTTTAGTATATACTGACTTGTCGTAGAAATAGGCTGTGAGGTATCCGATTAATCCTGCAATTACAAGAAGTAATAATATTTCGAGAATGGCCATGGTAGTTGTTTGTTGAAGTATTATAAAGATTGTTTTCATGGTATTTTAATTTAAGGTTATTTCAGCTCTGCGGTTTTTTGCTCTGCCTGTTTCAGTTGAATTATCCGATACAGGATCAGCTTCACCTTTCGAGAGGATTTTTATTCTTTCGGGGGATATCCCTTTACCTGAAAGATATTTCATGGTATTCTCAGCTCTTTTATTACCGAGGGACAGGTTATAGGTATCGGAACCTTTGCCATCAGTATGCCCGGTAATGCTCAGAACTGCATCTGGATGTTTACCAAGCCAGTCCTGAAACAGCATCGAGTATTGATCCGTTTCTGATGTTACTTTTACTTCGGCTTTGTTGAAGTCGAAATACAATGTAAGTGTTTCGGGTTTTGGCGCTTCTGCCACTGCAGGTGGTGAAGGTTCAATGGCGATTGTGTCGGCAGCTATTGTAGTTTCTGTTGGCGTATCGCAATATGGTTTGATTTTACAAACATAAAACCAGCTTGCGAAAAATGCCCAAAGCAGAAAAACAAGGCCTCCTGTTATCAGGATTCTCATTGTTTTGGTTTTTAGGTTATCAATCAGGATTTCACACCCAAGTTAAGACATAAACTAATATGATTCAAGTAGGTGAAAAATATTATTTATCAGAGTAAATGAATTTTCAGCTTATGTTTACTGATTCTCCCGCTTTCAATGATAATGGTTTTATTGCTGAAACATCCGGCAGGCGTGGAAAAGGAGATATCCACTTTGGGATAAACGTATCCCGGGTATTTAATTTTAAAAATCCCGTGCAGGGAAGTAAAATGAACTATTGGAGTAGCCGAATGTTTATAGTTTATGACTCAGAAGTGTCAAAAAACTCAAATATTCATGACTTTTTCAATAGACCCGATAAAAATTTAAATTCTGATTCGCTTACAAAGTTAGATTAAATAAAAAATTATGAAGAACATAATATTGATTTTCGGAATTTTATTCCTTAGCCTGAATCTCAGCGCCCAGAGGTATACTGCAAAAAACGGTTATGTCGGTTTCTTTTCGCACACACCCATTGAAGATATTAAAGCCGGCAACAACCAGGTTGCCAGTATCATTGATGCATCAACAGGTGATGGCGTTTTCCAGATACTGATCAAGTCTTTTCATTTCGATAAAACTCTTATGGAAGAACATTTTAATGAAAATTACATGGAAACCGAGTTATTTCCCAGGTCAGTATTTAAAGGTAAAATTACGAATATCTCTGAAGTAAATTTTTCCAAAGCAGGGGTATATAATGTTGCTGCCGAAGGAGAAATGATGATACATGGTGTTTCTAAATCTATTACAACTTCTGGGACCCTTGAAATTATTGATGATGGAATTATTGCCAGATCGAAATTCTTTATTAAACCGGAGGATTATGGAATCAAAATACCTGGACTTGTGCGGGATAATATTGCAAAGGAGATCGAGGTGACGGTTAATATTAAATATACAGTTTTAAGTAATTAGCCTGATACTTTTTTTACAGTTTCGTTTAATACTTTAAATATAATCAGGAGTAAAGTGTAAGTTCTGCTTTGCGGGGGTTCAAAGTTTAAATGAAACTAAATGTAAATCAGAAACCAGGTGATTTCATACTGGTACAACAAAGGTGCATTGCACCGCTATATTTATAAAAAAATGACCTGTCCGACATTCACAAAATCAAAGTATTTCAGGATTACTGCAGGCTTAACATTATTGGCAATGATTGCCGGGATTGCTTATGGGATCTTCCTGTTTAACAAAAAACATTCTGATCTCAGCAATGTAAAACCTGCGTTTACGCTTAGTTCCACCGATCTGTATTCTGCTTTTGAAAGCGATGAAATTGCAGCAACAGTCAAATATACAGGGAAAGTTATTGAGGTCAGGGGGATTGTAGCGCGGGTTGAATACAGCTCCGCCGATAGTACCTTAAGCATTACACTGCATGAAGATGATCAGTTTTCCGGAGTAATTTGCACATTTGGCGGAATAAAAGATGGGTCACCTGTAAATCCTGCTCCGGGTGACCAGATTACCATCCGGGGTGAATGCTCGGGGATGCTGATGGATGTTTTGATGAATAATTGTGTTATTATGGAAGGTGAAGTTAGTGAGTAACGACGTGACGACGTGACGATGTGATGACGTGATGACGTGATGATGTGACGATGTGACGATATAACGGGATATTCAGGAGTAAAGACAATTTTTAAAAATGAGCAGTAATCTTAACCATAAGAGACTGCTCATTTTTCGTTTTTGGCACAAAAGTTCATTTTTGTATTGCTCTTTTATGACAAAAGCATTTTTTAGACATGCCTCTTCCATCTGGTATTGATTATAACAGTCAGATTTATAATAACTAAGAAGCTTTTCGAGTAGCTTTTGAGATGGCTAACCGTTTTGCTATTCGTACAGCATTTGCGGTATGCACTCCAAAGAAAATCCACAGGATCTCATTTTCCTC
>CAYGFI010000204.1:0-7220 GCA_964349045.1 uncultured Chitinophaga sp. | reverse complement strand
AAAAAAACGTTTTACCTTATATAAAGAATTCTTTTAAACAAAAAAAATAACCATAAACCAAAAAACGGAGGCTAAAATGAGTAACACAATGTTAATTATTATTGGATGTGTTGTCGTGCTTTTCTTCTTCGGGATAAGAATTGTAAGACCTACACATAAAGGACTTATTGAACGGCTTGGAAAATACAGCCGCATGGCAGAACCGGGATTTCACTGGATAATCCCAATCATTGAAATTATGTACAAAGTAAACATTACCGAACAAATGGTCGATGCTGATCCCCAGGAAATCATTACCAACGATAATCTGAATGCGAGGGTAGATGCACAGGTATATTTTAAAGTACAGTCGGATGAGAAAAGCGTAAAAGCCTCTCAGTACAACGTTAACAATTACCAAAGACAGATTGTAAACCTGGCCCGGACTACCTTAAGAAATATTATTGGAACCATGACTCTCAAATCTGCTAACTCAGAAAGAGGAAAAATTAATTCGGAGTTGCATAATACCCTTAAAACAGAAACAGCAAGTTGGGGAATTGCCATTGTGCGAACTGAGCTGAAAGAAATCGATCCCCCTTCCGACGTTCAGGAAACTATGAACAAAGTGGTAAAAGCTGAAAATGAAAAAATAGCTGCCATCGATTATGCCACTGCAAGAGAAACCGTTGCAGATGGTGAAAAGCGAGCCAAAATTAAAGAGGCAGAAGGAGTCAGACAATCAAAAATTCTTCAGGCAGAAGGTGAGGCCGAAGCGATTAAACTGGTAAACGAAGCGGCTGAAAAATATTTCGTGGGAAATGCCCAGGTCCTGAGAAAACTGGAAGCCATGGAAAATGCCCTGCGCGATAATGCTAAAATAATAGTTCCCGGCGATGCTGAACTGGTTAATGTAATAGGGGAGATGGCCGGAATTTTACCCATCAGGAAAAAGTAATTTCGGATTGAGAAATAACAGGATTTTTCCTTAAATAAACAAACCATTGCTTATGCACGCAATGGTTTTTTTACGATTTAATTGATTAGTACAACTATTTATATTTTCGTAACTATTCACCTAATGACAAAAAATTCTAATCAGTTGAATTTAAATATTTTAACCACAAGGACACAAAGAAAAATCACAAAGGTCACTAAGTGCAAAGAAAACGATATTATCCTGAAAAACAAAGTTTAGTGAACTTTGCGATTTTTCTTTGCCCCTTCGCTTGTGCCTCCGCTAAAGCTTCAGCGACACGCGGAAAGCTTCAGCGCAAGCGTTGTGGGCTTTGTGGTAAATATAATTATTTATTAATCAGTGTATTAGATAGGATGAATAGTTACATATTTTCATTTAAAATTTAACTGTTTTTCTTTCCCGAACATATACAGTTCAATATCTGCCATTCACCTCACCTTCTATTCCGTTCATCAAATAACTTAGCTCAAAGGTAATTTTGACCGTATAATTTCGAAAGTTATAAGGTTAATTTGAGATATGAATGAAAATGCGGAATTTGAGTTTTCGTTTTGCATGCTGATAAATTTTTTAAATTTTGTTTCTGCAACAATTTCATATCAAATTGTGTTATTAAAGGTTTGTGCAACTTAGCTCTTATGTGAAAAATGATTCTGTCCGTAAAGGCGATACCCATTATTTATTTACTGCCATTAATAAGTGTTTCCTTTACACAATTATTTGGGCAGACAACCTATACATGGCAGGGAGCAAACAATGCCTCATGGGCAGTAGGTGCCAACTGGACCCCAACCCGGACCACACCGGCTACGAATGATATCCTCCAATTCAATTCAGGAACAACATTAACCATTACTGCTGTTCCATCACAGACTATTGGAAGTTTTGTAATGTCGGGTAGTACTAATATTACCTTACTGGCAACCGGTGCAGATAAAATACTGACAATTGGAAATGGCACGGGAACAGACCTGGATATTCAGGGAGGTTCCGGGCTTTCAATAGGTACCAAGTTAAATGTCACTCTAGCTGCCAGCTCCACGGCAGATATCAGCGGGACCTTAACAGTTAGCGCAGGCCGTACATATAATTCCAATGGAGCATCAGTGGTTACAACAGTAAATGGTGTTATTAATAATTCCGGTACGGTAACAAGCGCCTCAGCCGCCAGTATAAGCTTAACGAGTGGCTCAACATACATTCATGCCCAGGATGGAAGCGCAATACCCACCGCAACATGGGATGCAAACTCTACATGCTCAGTTACCGGATTTAATAAAACAGCTGTTGGGGGGCTTAATCAGAATTTTGGAAACTTTAACTGGAATTGCACAGGGCAAACCAGGGACCAAAGTTTTCCAACAACAGGAACCATTGCCATTGCCGGAACTTTGGAGATAAACAGCACAGGTGCCGGAACCAATCAATTGCAATTGAACCAGGCAGCATTATCCGTACCACAATACACTCAAATCGGGGGAAACTTTGTAATTGCCAACGCAACTCAAAGTTTAACGGTAACGGGTAATGTTACATTATCCGGTGGAACTTTAACCATGAGCAGTGGTAGCGGTATCGGGACTTTGAACGTTGCCGGAGATTTCTCTCACACAGCCGGAACGATAACTGAAACAAGCACCGGTAGCGGGCTGATTGTTTTCAACAAAGCCGGGACGCAGACTTACACTTCAGGAGGAACGGTATCCAACACGATAAACTTTACGGTTAACAGTGGTTCTGCATTACAAATGGCTGCGGCAGGTACAATTATTTCAGGTGCAGGAACTTTTACTTTATCGTCCGGTGCAACCCTTGGTATTACATCAACGGCAGGGATCACAACAGTAGGTACTGCAGCAGGTAATATCCGGACAACCACAGGACGGACCTTCAATGCTGGAGCAAATTATACTTATAACGGCGGTGCAAACCAGGTTACAGGTACGGGTTTCCCAACCAGTCTTACAGGTATCTTAACCATTGATAATGCCGGCTTTACCGTTACATTGGATAATGCCGGAACAATTGCCAGCGGTGGTACCGTGAATATGGTAAACGGTATTTTTGATGCAGGTACCAACCTGAGCATGGCAACAACCTCGAACATCACCCGAAGTGAAGGAACCATGACCGGGACTCCTCAGGGAGCCGGTGTTTACAATGTCACTTACACCGGCAATTCGAAAACGACCACCACTGAACTCGCGGGCTCAGGGTTGAATAATGTTACCGTTAATCTTACAGCAGGCCAGATACTTACTCTCGATCAGAACCGGTCTCCGGATGGGGATCTGAATGTACAGGCAGGTACATTTGATTTAAGCACATTCACTTCGGACAGATCTGCTTCAGGTGGGACATTAGCAATCGCGGGTATTTTAAAGGTGGGTGGCATCAGCAATTTCCCGGTGAATTTTAGTACGATAACTTTAACCGGAAGTACGGTTGAGTATAATGGTTCCAACGCGATAACCCAAACCATTTCTGCCGTACCAATATACTCTGATGTAACCTTGACAAATGGATCAGGCTCAGGAATCGCGGTAAAAACACTTTCCGGAAATACTACAATTAACAATGACTTCACCATCAATCCGAAATGTTTATTTGAGATCCCGGTTAATATTGCCACAACAGTTGCAGGTACATTAAACAATATCGCTGGTGATTCAGGTCTTATCGTTAAGTTAGCTCCTGTGGGTACAGGATCACTGATACATAACACTGAAGGCGTAAACGCTACATTTGAGAGATCTATGACAGGTAACCAATGGCATATATTATCTTCACCTGTTTCCGGTAATTCTATCCAGGCATTTATTAACAGTCCGTTAAATAATATTCCGACAAAAGGATCCGGGCCGGTTACCTATGGAATGGAGTACTATGATGAAGCTAATGGCGGGTGGACCTATTATACTTCTGACAATATTGGAAGCGCGGGAAATTTTATTCCCGGAAGAGCGTATATTACACGTAATGCGGCTCCCGGGGTGGTAAATTTTTCAGGAACTCTTAATACAGGTAATATCAGTACTGCTGTTACAAGGAACAGATTCGGCTGGAATGCCGTTGGGAATCCTTATTCATCATCCATAGGCTTAAATAACGGATCAACCTCAACCAATTTTCTTGATAATAACCTGTCCAATTTAGATCCCTCGTATGTTGCTGCCTATTTCTGGGATGAATCATTAGCAATACCAGCCTATACGATTATAAATAATACCTCCGCGATAACTTTTATTCAGCCCGGGCAGGGTTTTATTGTTAAAGCAAATGCCACAGGCAACGTAGATTTTACTACTGCAATGCAAATCCATGCAAATCCAACATTTTATAAAAAATCATCATTAACTCCATGGGATGAAATTAACCTCCATGTTAACAATACTTCTGATTCAGCAAAGACTCAGATATTTTTCCGGGATGATATGAGCCGGGGCCTCGATGTTTCATACGATGGGGGACTTTTTGGAGGCAATGCGAAGTTTCTTCTTTATACCAGATTAGTTGAAGATAACGGAGTTGATTTTGGTATCCAGTGCTTACCAGGCCGGGAAAAAGAATCCATGGTAATTCCGGTTGGATTTGATTGTGAGGCAGGAGGCTTAGTATCATTTCATGCCGGTATTTCTTCTCTTCCATTGGGCTATATTGCACTACTGGAAGACCGGCAGCTTGGAATTTTTACGAATCTGAAAGTTAAGGGATCGAATTATGAAGTAATGATCACCCCAGGGACAAAAGGAACCGGGAGATTCTACCTCCATACCATGGCAGGCTCAACTGAAACAGACCGGAATGAAGAGAAAATTAATGCCTTTGCGGTTAGAAAAGAAATTTACATTAAAGGAGAGGTTTCTCCGGGCGCTATTGCTTCAATTTATGATTTAATGGGTAGGAAAATTGGTGAATACAAGCTGGAACCCACAGATTTGAATATTCTGAAAGCAGATTCTTTTAAAGAAGGCATTTATATTGTAAAAGTTTTAGATACAGGAATTTTGAAGACAGATAGGCTGTATATTGCCAGGTAAACCTCTTGCTCAAAACTCAAACTCCAAACTGAATTTCCAGACTCAAACTCCAAACTTTCTGGAACGTGTTCCTCTTGCTCAAAACTCAAACTCCAAACTGAATTTGCACCCCTGTCTGAACTTTTTTCCAAACCTTTTCTGAGGGATTTAGATTTGATATGATGGATTTCAACGGTGCGCTGGGTGCTCCCTTTCAGAAACAAGCTGTTTTAATAATCCCTGTTGCCATAATAAGGGTATTCATTAATTTTTTCCGCTCCTCCGACAAGCCTGGGATCATTTGTTTCCTTTAGCTCTTTCATAAGCTGCTCAGACAGTGCTTTTTTAATTGATGAGAAAGCTGTACTATCTGCCAGATTATTGAACTCTCCAGGATCCTCACTTAAATCATACAGCTCTTCCAAAGGGCGCTTCAGAAAACCAAGGGTAAAAAGTTTGATACAGTCTGCGTCAGTTTGGTGTTCAATCATATAATCCTTGGTTGGAGAGGCATCAATATCCATAAAGGGTCTTAAGGAGCAGTCCATAAGACCTACAGGCCAGCGGTCCGGCTCAAAATTCCGGATATAAAGAAAACTGTCAGTCCGTATGGCTCTCATAGGATAACCTGATTTCCTGTCAGGCTGGGCCGGGGTATGTCGTTCCCTTCCGGAGAGGACATGATCTCTTGTAGCATCAATTCTCCCGCTCCTGTCAGAAAGGATGAGAGGCATTATGCTTCTTCCTGTCATATCATCAGGAGGTTTTAATCCTGCAATATCCAGAAAGGTGGGTGCCAGGTCCTGGAGACTTATGAAGTCAGTTATGGCATGATTTTGCAATATCTTATCGGGCCAAAAAACAATAAGAGGTACGTGTGTACCAATATCATAAAGATTTGTTTTCGCCCGGGGGAAGGGAAGGCCATTGTCACCGGTAACAACAATGATGGTTTGATCCAATTCTCCTATTTCTTCAAGCTTTTGAATCATAAGTCCAAGTTGGCTGTCAAACCATTCCACTTCAACAGCATAATCCAGAAGGTCGTTCCTTACTTCTTCAACATCAGGAAGACATGCAGGTACATCGACTGCAGAAATATCTTTACCGGCTTTAATTCCCGAGCCCTTCTCGTAAACACGGTGTGGTTCAATAGCGCCATACCAGAAGCAGAAAGGCTGTGTACGTGACCTTTTATTCAGAAAGACTTCGAAATTCTTTGCATAGTTTAACTTACTTATTCCACTATACGGAGGTTCGAGAGTAATGTCGTTATAAACAGGTCCTGCCGGGTTCCTGGTCCTTCCCAGGCTTTTCCAGTCGCCCGGACCCCATCCCTTACCAGTATATCCTACCTGGTAGCCCTCCTTCTCAAGTAAATCAGGATAGACATCATACTTTGGATCCAGGGCGCTCCATAAATTAACCCCTTCCCCAAGTCTCCAGTGCCACTGGCCTGTTAATATGGAAGCCCGTGAAGGTGAACAAGAGGGTGATGTCACAAATGCATTGGTAAAAACAATTCCATGGCGGCTAAGGCTGTCAATATTTGGTGTTTGAATAAAGTGATTCCCGGAATGACTCGAATGTGGCCATGACCAGTCGTCGGCAATAACCAGCAGTATATTGGGTTTTGGCTTTTCCTTTTTGCAGGACGGTAAAAGTGTCACGGGAATTGCAATTAAGAGAAGAAGTTTTGAATTTGAAAACATAATTTTTGACGTTTTTTTAAGCTTGTCTGCAATTTATTAATTTTTTTGGCAGCTTCTACTTCTTGCTCCAGATTCATACTCCAAACTGAATTCGTATCTCTCACATAACTTTTTTCCGAACCTTTTCTGAAGGATATAGAACTGATATGGAACATACAAAATTTAGTTAAAAAATGCACAGATAGTTGAATAAAATAAGAATAAGCATGCAAATATTTACTATATTTTTACATCCTTAAATGAATGCTTATAATGGAAAATTAAAAACAACTTGGAATTATTCCAGTGGATTATGCTTTATTGAGTTCGCTTTTCAGTGGCTATAAATCTCCGAGAAATAAAATTGCCAATCTTGAAACCGAAGGTAAGCTCATAAGGCTAAAGCGAGGCTTGTATGTTGTATCTCCAGATGAGTCAGGGAAACTTTTATCGACAGAGCTAATTGGTAATCATATCTATGGACCCTCTTATATTTCAATGGAGAGCGCATTGAGATATTATGGATTGATTCCGGAGAGCGTACACATTGTA
>CAYGFI010000203.1:0-7340 GCA_964349045.1 uncultured Chitinophaga sp. | reverse complement strand
TAAAAAATATCTGGCATTACAGGAAAATAGAGAGTATCTTAGAAATGCGGAAATTATTAATAGGGTTATTGAAGAGGAATTTTTAAATATGCTTTCGGAAGAGGAAATTAACAAGATACTCGGTCTGAAAGATGGTGAGGATTTGGAATAGTTTTTAATAAATAAGGAAATAGGCGGGATTTTGCGTGTATACAATCGTTAATTTTGTATAGGAACGATGAATAAAACACTATTCGTTGGGTACAAGTGTAGGAAGACCGAAACGACAAGGCAAATGAATATAAATTGTATCTTTATGACTTGAAAATGAAATAGGACTATATGGCAAGAAATGCAACAAACAAATTATTACATAATGCTAAAAGATCAAAAAGTGATGAATTCTATACACAATTTAGTGATATTCAGAAAGAGATCGAAGCATATTTAGAATACAAGCCTGATGTATTTCGTAGCAGAGTGGTCTATTGTAACTGTGATGACCCATTCGAGAGCAATTTTTTTCGTTATTTCGTTTTAAACTTTAAACGAATTGGTTTGAAGCAGCTTATTACGACCAGTTATAAGCCTTCGCCTATTGCCAATACTCAACTTGAATTGTTTGGCGATAACACGACTCTCACAAAAGCAAAAGGTCGTCCGAAGATAACCGCCAATAAATTTATTATTAATGAAGTTGGTGACATAGATGGTGATGGTGAATTCAACTTGAAAGATGTGGCATTACAGCTAAAGGAAAATAAGCATAATGAATGGACACCATTAGACGGTGATGGCGATTTTCGCAGTGATGAGTCAATCTCTTTATTAAAACAATCTAACATTGTAATAACTAATCCGCCTTTTAGTCTGTTTCGTGAGTATATAAAACAACTTGTTGACTATGATAAAAATTTCTTAATCATCGGAAATATTAATGCGATTTCATATATAGAAGTCACCCCTTTAATTAAAGAGAACAAAATCTGGCTAGGCACTGGAATGGGTCGCTGGATCTCTGGTTTTATTGTCCCTGAGTCATATGAATTGTATGGAACAGAAGCGCGAATTGATGAGGAAGGAAATCGAATCATTGCCACTAACAACTGCCTTTGGCTTACTAATATAGATCATGGCAAGAGACACCAACCATTACCCCTTATGACAATGGAAGATAACATTAAGTTTAGCAAACACAAAGAAATCAAGGGAATAGGATATAAAAAATATGACAATTATGATGCTATTGAAATACCATTTACTGATGCTATACCTAGTGATTATGATGGCGCCATGGGAGTACCAATTACTTTTTTAGATAAATACAGTCCTGAGCAGTTTGAAATATTAAGTGCAAATGACATAAGATTAAATAATAATGTTCCATTAAAAGATCACGGCCTTATTAAAGATAAAGATGGAACAATAAATGGCAAACCTACTTATGTCCGTGTAGTAATTAAACATAGGAGAGGTTCAAAATGAAAACTAAACTAAGAACCGATATAACAGTCAAAGAAATCTGTGAAGGTTTTGTCTATAATGAACTTGAAGGTAAAGGACTGTTTGGGCTTTCAGGGAAGCTTACTATACAACCAGAATACCAGCGTAACTATATCTATGCAGACGGTAAAAAAGATGTAGCTGTAATTGATTCCTTACTCAAAGGCTATCCCCTGGGATTAATATATTTCGTGAAAGTCAGTGATGATGAATTTGAAATTTTGGATGGTCAACAGCGTATTACGAGCTTCGGGCGGTATGTTACCAATAAATTTGCCTTCAAAGATGAAAACAGTATGGAGCAATACTTTGATGGTATTGCAGCAGACAAAAAGGCTAAAATCTTAGAAACGAAACTCACTATTTACGAATGCGAGGGTGAAGAAAGTGAGATAAAAAACTGGTTTAGTACCATAAACATAGCTGGTGTTCCCCTAAACGACCAGGAGTTTAATAATGCTATTTTTTCTGGACCTTTTGTAACACTTGCAAAAGCAGAGTTTAGCAACAGCCAGAACGCCAACATACAGAAATGGAGTGCATACATAAAAGGCAGTGTAAACCGACAGGCGTTTTTAGAGATGGCGTTGGACTGGGTGAGCAAAGGCAATATTGTTGATTACATGAGCAGCCATCGCTTCGACAAAAACATAAATGAACTAAAAACTTACTTTACAAGTGTTATAGATTGGGTTTCGGCTGTATTTATTGATGTAGAGAACGAGATGTGTGGTCTTGAATGGGGCCGACTTTATGAAACTTATCATAATAAAGCTTACGACCCGAAAAAGGTATCAGCAGAAGTGCAAAAACTCTATGGTGACCCATACATAAAAAATCGTAGAGGTATTTTTGAATATATTCTTGGTGGGGCAAAAGATGCAAAATTGCTTGATGTACGAGTTTTTGACGAGGCAACAAAGAAATTAATTCACTCGAAACAAACACAGGAAGCTGTGAAAAAAGGTATATCAAACTGTCCACTTTGTTCAATTGGTCATGATTCAAATAAAAGTAAAATTTGGAATTTGAATGAAATGGACGCTGACCATGTAACTGCTTGGAGTAAAGGCGGTGCTAGCGACACAAAAAATTGCCAAATGTTATGTAAGACTCACAACAGGGCTAAAGGCAACAAATGATGAAAACCAAAGACATAAAAATAGAACACCAGCACCCAATAAATAAGGCTTCGTGTGGACGAGGAATGAGACCCAATATGAAGCCGTGTTGCACGAAATCCTCTCCGCAAAGACTATCCGGAATTTTTTCTATCTATGGGGTTTCAATAAGTTGAGTATATTTCAGACCAGAGGCCGGCGTGGTATTTTCCGGTTAATTGAAACCTGGTAGTGGATAAAATCCTTTCTCTTTTAAGACCGGATTTTGAAGAAATATTTCTGCCGGTGAAAATAGTACATTAAGTATTTTTTAATTTTTATGCCCTTATATCATATGCAATTCAATTTAAGAGGGTATATTTATTTGAGAAATGGGTTTTTACACGACTTGTCCCGCTCTGCGGGAGACTCCCGTTATAGCCAATGCTGAGAAAAAATTCCAGAATATGAACACAGATTTTCATACAATGAAAAACAAATCAAAGTTGCAGCTCAGCAGTAAAAGGCAAGTAGCCTTCTACATTACATTATTAACAGTTCTTGTTTCCATCGGAGGATATTGGTATTATGGCCGGGAAAAAGAACAAATCATACAGCAGAAAGAAAAAACACTGACTGCCATAGCCACCCTTAAGGCAAAACAGCTAGAGATGTGGTATAAGGATGAGATAAACGATGCTCAGATAATCTCAGCTAATCCTTATTTAGAAGAAGTTGCCAAAACCTATGTCCGGTCAAATTCGCTAATTGACAAAACCCAGTTATTGGAATTGTTACAGCAAATCAAACTGGAACACGAATATGCCGAAGTTTTTTTAACTTCGTCAGATGGAAGTATAATTGCCGATACAAATAGCCAAATCACAACTATCTATCCTGATGAATTGAGGTCTTTGAAAAACGTCATGCAACATGAGAAGGTTATTTCTACCGTTTTTTTCAATGCAACGCAGAATGGCAACAAGCAAAGCCTTATCTCTTTCATCTCACCATTAAATAATGGTGTAAATAATCTCAGCTATGCAATAATTATCAGAGATGATCCTGCTAATTACATTCTACCACTGTTTGAAAGTTGGCCGACTGAAAGCCAAACAGGGGAATCATTTATCTTCAATAATGAAACCAACAATGTCATATTATTTAATGAGCTCAAGCATCAGGTAGAAATTGAAACTAAAGACAAAATCGAGGTTAAAAACGATGATCTCTTGTCAAAAATTTACACCTCCAAACAGCCCGGAATTTATCAGGGTAAAGACTACCGTAATGTTGATGTACTGGCTTCTATGCAAGCAATTGAAGGAACTGACTGGGTTTTGATTTCCAAGATCGATAAAAGCGAGTTGTTTCAAGATGTCAAGAGATTGACATTACAGTCCTTAGTGTCGGTTTTATTTATAATTGTAATTAGTGGTCTTTTTATTGTCTCTTTGTTTAATACACGTCAAAAGAATATTTACAAAGGATTACTTGAAAATGAAAGGGAACTTTGGGCACAACAGGAAAAATTTAAAGTAGTTATAGATAGTATAGGTGATGGCATTATCACCCTTGATTTGAATGGCGACATACAATACTTAAATGCAAGGGCAGAAGAATTAACCGGCTGGAACTTAAGAGAAGCGCGTGGCAGGGACTTTCATGAGGTATATAAGGTCATCGATGAAGATACCGGCCAGCAGGAAAACAACATTTTAGACAAAGTACTAAAGAAAGGGCTTGTAAAGGAACTTGGCAATCACACCATACTGATTTCAAAAAGCGGGACGCAAATTCCGGTTATGGATACCGGTGCACCTCTTTTTGATGCATCCGGAAAGGTAACAGGAATTGCCATTTCATTTCAGGATGAAACCGAAAAACGTCAACAGAAGCGACTTCTTGTAGAAAATGAAGCGCGATACCATTCAACTTTAGATAGTATGATGGGGGGCTACCAAATTATTAGTAGTGACTGGCGCTACTTATTTATTAACAAAGCCGCCGAATTACAGAACCGCCGTCCAAATGAAGAGCTGATTGGTAATAAGTATATGGATATGTGGCCCGGAATTGAAACAACAGAAGTATTTGCCGCCCTAAAGAAATGTATGGACGAACGCGTTCAACAGCAGATGGATAATGAATTTACTTTTCCCAACGGAGTAAAGGGTTGGTTTAGTCTAAATATTGAACCCATTCCGGAAGGAATTTCTATTATGTCGAGCGATATTACTAAACGGAGACACGCTGAAATTGAAATTCGGAAAAGTGAAAACTTCTTTAAACTAATAGCTGAAAATTCACCCGATGTACTCTTTTTACAGGACTGCAATTTGACCTATACTTTTATTATTAATCCGGCCCATCCATTAACTCCCGAAGATGTTATCGGCAAATCTGATTGGGATTTACTGCCTCCGGAGGAAGCAAAAACAATTAACGAATTAAAAAAGAATATTATTGAAACAGGAGAACCGATTCATCAGGAAATTCGTCTTTCGTCTGGTGGAATTCCACGGTGGTACGATATAATTTACCAACCGATTTATGAAAGCGATGGGCAGAAAGCCGGCATTGCAAGCTACAGCAGGGACATCACCGAACGAAAGCTTGCAGAAGATGCATCTCGTGAAAGTGAGGAAAAGTTCAAAAATGCATTTGAATATTCAGCAATTGGAATGGCATTAATTTCTCTTGATGGTAAATGGCTCAAAGTCAATTCCAATGTTTGTAAAGTTGTTGGTTATTCCGAAGAAGAATTATCTGAGAAAACCTGGCAAGAAATTACACACCCTGATGATTTGCAAACTGATTTAAATTATGTTGCAAAAATGATAGCTGGCGAAATAGAAACTTATAATATGGAAAAAAGATATTTCCATAAAAATGGAAATATTGTTTGGGCAGATTTATTTGTGTCGTTGGTTAAAGATAAAAATAGGTTACCCTTGTATTTTATTTCTCAGATAAAAGATATTACCGATCAAATTCGCGCTGAAGAAGAATTGCGAATAAAAGAGCAACTGCTTTCATCCGTAATGGAAATCCAACAAGAGTTGATTTGCAGATTTCTCCCTGATACCACCATGACATTTGTAAACAAAGCGTTTTGCAGGCTATTCGGGATGAATGAGCAGGAACTTATAGGTTCAAAATTTCTGGAATTTGTACCCGAATCCGAAAGGGAGGGTGTTTTATCGGTTCTAAAAAATATAAACGCTGACAATCCTTTCCTTAATAATTACATGAGTTTGGCAAATAACCCGGACGGTTCTGCAATGAGTCTGGAATGGACCGGTACAGCTATTTTGAATGAGCAAAATGAGGTCGTTGAATTTCAGGGGGTTGGTCGTGACATCACAGAAAAATTAAAGGCGGAACAAGAGCTTATAAAAGCCAAAGAAAAAGCTGAACAGTATTTTCAGTTTGCCGGCGTTTTGATGGTAATTCTTGATCAAGACGGAAAGATTTCTAAAATAAATACTAAAGCATGTAATATTCTTGGCTACACTGAAGAAGAAATTCTTGGCAGAGATTGGTTCTCAACGATTCTTCCAACAAACATTGGCGAAAATGTTCGAGCTATTTTTAAGGAAATAATGATTGGCAAGATTGAAGCAGTAGAGTTTTACGAAAACCTTATTGTAAACCTGAACGGCGAAGAACGATTAATTGAATGGCATAACGTTTTGCTACGGGATGCTAATGGCAAACCGATTGGCACCTTAAGTTCGGGCAATGATATTACCGAGCGCAAAAAAGCTGAAAGTGAAATATTAAAACTATCGCAGGCAGTTGAGCAAAGTCCGGTATCCGTTATGATTACAAATTTGACTGGAAATATAGAATATGTTAACGCAAAGTTTGTTGAACTCACCGGCTATTCCAACAACGAAGTAGCAGGCAAAAACCCAAACATTTTAAAATCAGGTGAATTGCCCAAAGAAGAATACAAAAAGTTGTGGGACACTATTCTTTCAGGGAATACATGGAGAGGCGAGTTCCACAATAAAAAGAAAAACGGTGAGCTTTACTGGGAGTTTGCCTCCATCTCGCCTATTATTGATAAAGCAGGGAAAATTAATTATTTTTTAGCTGTAAAAGAAGATATGACTGAGCGTAAACAGGCGGAACATGAGCTTATATATCAAACCAGAATGCAGGAATTATTAAGGAAAATTGCATTAAATTATATTAATATCCCTTTTGAAAAAGTTGATTCAACAATTCACAAATCTTTGGAAGAAGTTGGTAAATTCGTTAAAGCCGACAGGGCTTATGTGTTTGACTATGATTGGGATAATGATGTTTGTAACAATACACATGAGTGGTGTGGTAATGGAATTACTCCACAAATAAACAATCTCCAATACGTTCCACTTGAGGATATACCATTTTGGGTCAATGCTCATAAGGAAGGGAAAGCAATTAATATACCTGATGTTTTTGCTTTACATGAATCTGACGTGGTAAGGCAAATATTAGAGCCACAAGACATAAAAAGTTTGATAACTATTCCAATTATGGATGAACATAAATGTATTGGCTTTTTAGGATTTGACTCTGTAAAGGAACATCATAAATATCAAGAAAAAGACGAGTTACTTCTTTTTGTTTTTGCCCAAATGTTGGTTAATATTAAAAACCGTAAAATAATAGAGAAAAAGCTTATCAAAGCCAAAGAAAAAGCCGAGGAAAGCGACAAACTGAAAACAGCTTTTATCAACAACATCTCGCATGAGATCAGAACTC
>CAYGFI010000202.1:0-7357 GCA_964349045.1 uncultured Chitinophaga sp. | reverse complement strand
TTGCAACTTCAAAAATAAACTTATTATTAATTAAATTTTTACAGCTATGTCTGATATTGCATCAAGAGTTAAAGCTATCATCGTTGACAAATTAGGTGTTGATGAGAACGAAGTTACCCCGGAAGCCAGCTTCACGAACGATTTGGGTGCAGATTCTCTTGACACTGTTGAATTGATCATGGAATTTGAAAAAGAATTCAATATTGGTATTCCTGACGACCAGGCTGAAAATATCGGCACAGTTGGTGAAGCGATTAAATACATTGAGGCAAACGCAAAATAATTTTTTTGCATTTAAATTATTTCAGGTATGGAATTAAAGCGGGTAGTAGTAACAGGTTTGGGTGCCATAACTCCTCTGGGTAATACTGTTGAGGAATATTGGAACAACCTGGTTGCCGGTGTTAGTGGCGCTGCCCCTATTACCCGTTTTAATACTGAAAAGTTTAAAACCAGATTTGCCTGCGAGGTTAAGAATTTTGATCCCTCGCTTTATTTTGACAGGAAGGAGATGCGTAAGCTTGATCCTTATGCTCAATTTGCACTTGTTGCAGCTGATCAGGCTATTGTAGATTCAGGAATTGATCTGGAAAAAACCGACACTGATAATGTTGGTGTTATCTGGGCATCCGGAATCGGAGGTATTGAGACATTCATGGAAGAAATGAGAAGTTATGCCAACGGAGATGGTTCTCCGCGGTTTAGCCCTTTCTTTATCCCCAAGATGATCTCGGATATAGCAGCAGGTCACATCTCAATAAAATATGGTTTTCGCGGGCCAAACTACGCAACCGTTTCTGCCTGTGCTTCATCAACCAACGCGCTGATTGATGCCTTAAATCTGATCCGTCTTGGTAAAGCCATTATGTTTGTTACCGGAGGATCAGAAGCAGCCATTAATGAGGCTGGAATGGGAGGATTTAACAGTATGCAGGCCATTTCTACCAATAACGATAACTATAAATCCGCTTCGCGTCCATTTGACTCAAGCCGCGATGGTTTCGTTATGGGAGAAGGCGCAGGCGCTCTTATCCTTGAAGAATATGAGCACGCAAAAGCGAGGGGAGCAAAAATTTATGCTGAACTTGCCGGCGGAGGCTTGTCGGCGGATGCTCACCATCTTACTGCTCCTCATCCCGATGGGCTTGGCGCCAGGTTAGTTATGCAAAGAGCTCTGAGCGATGCTAATATTAAACCTGAAGACATTGATTATATCAACGTTCATGGCACAGCTACACCACTTGGAGACATATCCGAAACGATTGCTATTAAATCGATATTTGGCGATCATGCCTATAAATTGAATATCAGCGCGACAAAATCAATGACCGGACATTTACTGGGCGCTGCCGGCGCTATTGAAGCCATTGCCACAGTTCTGGCAACCCAATATGATATTATCCCACCCACCATTAACCTGGTGACACTTGATCCTGAAATCGACCCGAAGCTAAATCTCACTCCCAACAAGGCGCAAAAGCGAACTGTAAATTATGCTCTCAGTAATACCTTTGGATTTGGCGGACATAACACCTCGGCAATATTTAAAAAGTTAAGTTAATTCCTGGTGATTACTTCCATCAGACCTTATCTCGTATTCCCCTTTTACCGCAATAGAAAACTTGCTTCCTCACTTATTAAAATCCTTGGATTCAGGCCAACTCATATGAAGTTGTATGAGATGGCATTTATTCATAAATCCGCATCTCATGTTTTACCCGATGGAAATATTGTAAACAACGAGCGACTTGAATATCTTGGAGATGCTATCCTTGATGCTATTGTGGCTGACTATCTTTTTCGTCATTATCCCGGTAAAGATGAAGGTTTCCTGACGAAAATGAGGTCGAAAATGGTGAAACGGAAACACCTGAATCTTTTAGCTGTCCGGTTGGGAATTGATAAACTGATGGTAGCCCAGACCAACCCGGTTAATGTTTCCAAACATTTGTACGGTAATGCCTTTGAAGCTTTGGTGGGTGCAATTTATATTGACAAAGGATACCATCGCACCAGTCAGTTCATCAGCCAGATTATAAAAAGGTATGTTAATCTGGAACGTTTGCTCAGAACGGATACAGACTATAAAAGTCAGTTAATAGAATGGGCGCAGAAACACAAACAGGAAATTGTTTTTGAAAGTCGTGAAGAAATTAAAGCTAATACTCATTTGCCGTTGTTTATTACCCACGTAAAAATTGCCAACGAAATTGTAGGACGCGGAATGGGCAACTCAAAAAAAGATTCCGAACAAAAAGCTGCCAAAATCGGACTTGAAACCCTTCCGAAAGTCTGACTTTTTATTCTGCTGCTTTTCTCATACCTTCGTAATTCTAATCCCTGATATATTGGCGCTTCGCAGACATAAACTGGAATATAAGGAAAATTTTGATTTTCTTTTATTTGGACTTTCATCCCACGAAAATGATTACCGGCTTGTCTGGAAAATTAACCAGGACTTCAGTTTAAAACTGGAAAGAGGGGAAAACCACAAGCTCATCTCAAAAAAGACAGGGCAGGAAATTGAATTCGCGCTTTATTCATACGACGACGAAGATACTTTTTATCTCTATTATCTCATTGCCAACCGATCAGATCAGGGTATACTGCTCGAAGAATTGAAGAATATAGACTACCTGATTTTGATTCAGGGTGAATGCACCGAAGCTTTCGCCAACAGTTTCCGGAACCGCCTTAAGAAAGTCGAAAACGTCCAGGGAGTTTTTAAAATAGATCCGGCTTCACTTAAGAACAGGGAAAATCTGGTAATCTGACCTCCCCCGGCCCCACCTTTGGGAAGAGTCGCGATGGGGTCAAAAAAACCAGGTAACCAGCGGATAAACGGTCGACCACACAGGCACATCCAGATAATTCTGATACCCATCCCTGAATAACTTATCAATCAACGGGCCCTGGGGAAAGATGGGTTGATAAAGCTGATGGTAAAAAGGAAAAGCTCTTAGTATCAGATCCAGAACCATATCTCCGAAAAAAATAAGTATGATAAGATAAAAATAAGTAAATTCGGTTGTTTCGAGAATAAACCCCGGATGAAGAGTAGACTGTGATATGATGACCAGCATCCAGATGCCAAGCTTCAAAAGAAGAAAATAATTAAGCAGATAGGATACTTTCGAACGGGTTGCGGTTAAAAATGACAAAGCCGATGAGAGAAAAAGGCCCAAAAACAATCCAAAACAAAATCTCCAGATATAATCCGGGTAAGGTGCAAATATTAAACTTAAGGTAATACTTAAAATTTTTATAAGTGACTGGGCAAAATGAACCTTTCTCGCTTTTACACTTCTCGGAATAATAACATCCTTGAACTTCCTGTTATAGCCAACATAGTGCTGATACACCCCATTATTTTGAATCCTGATATTACGGATTTTATGAAAGTTTAGTTTATGGGGTTTCGCATCGGCTTTTTTCCCTTTACAATAGTAGCATTCTGAATCCGGATTTTCTGTGATGGGTGAGAAATCAAAATGCTTAAAGAGATCATTAATCTTCCATCGTAATTTTCCCTGGCGGAACCAGGTTTTACGTGAAGAAAATACCTGGTAAAGCATAAATCCCCCGATAATCCAGAAAAAGATCAGAGCGAAAAACATTCCGACACCTTCATTTATTGCAACTGCAACAGGTAACCCCATAAAGAAAACGCCAACGGGTATGGCCAGGAATCTTCCTGCATAATTAAAAAACAAAACTACGTCCCTCCATCCGCTTTGCTCAAACATTTCCTGGTCAGCTTTCATCTTATCATACTTCATTTTTGCTCTTTTATAAGCAGTTGTGCGGGCTTCACGGATTACATCCTCATAGGAATAATCCGTTTCTTCAGTCTTATATTTGCGGTTTGTATGGAAGGTGGTCTGATTCTGAATATGCCGAAGTATTACCTCGTAAGCCTCACAAAGCTCCTGAAAACGTTCATTGGCATCCGGGGCATGATTTACGTCGGGATGTGACTTAAGGGCAAGTTGCCGAAACTTTTTTTTAAGAGTTTTTTCGTCGGCATCAGCAGCTATACCCAGAATCCGGTAGTACTTTTCAAACATCAGTATAAAAATGTCTGTTACATTCAATCTCAAATATACAGTTTTAACATCAGTTCAAAATAAAATATTATTTATAACCAATTTCATCCAAATGGAAAAGCCGTCATGCCTATCACTAAGCATAACGGCTTTTCACTACCCAAAACGCTGATCTATGAAAATCTACCCGTTCTTATTTATCTTTTTTCTTTGACGGCTTATCATCGATGGTTTCAATAATCATAACCTTCTTCCCCCCATCCGTTTTCACAACTTTCCGTTTAACCTGGCTGGGTTTCTCTCCCATACGCGGCGGTGGCGGAGGAGTAATATGTCCCAATTCATTTCCCGGACAATCTCCATCATGAATAATGATCGTGCGACATGGTCTGCCTTCTCCCGGCTCTCCAACCCATATTTCTTCAACTTCATGATTTCCCCTTCTTCCTTCACCTTCATGAACAATTACCTTAATCTCTTTATGTTTTTCTCCATCTGAAACCCATTCAAAATCCTCGTCAATACTATCATTCATAAACATTACATGCTGTTCTTTCATTTGCATGTGTTTCATTTGCATATTTTTCATCTGAGCCTGATGTTCCTCCATCCAGACAAAATGATCAATTTCAGGGGATTCACCGGTGTGGGTGTAAACAGTATCTTTCGTTACAACTCCGTTTTCAACGATTTTTATGTGTACTTCCTTTTTGGTTTCCTGCGCAGAGCCAATAAAAGGTATGATAACCATTATGGCTGCCGTAAGGATGTGTTGTGACAATTTTAAGATTTGCATGGTGATTTGAATTTGTTGTTGTTATGCGACAAATGTATGGCAAACATTGGTTAACAGAACTTAAGGTATGTTAAAGTTTGTTAAAGATAAAACCTGTGTGTCAATATGAATGTATCTTTGTAGAGTTATGAGCAAAAAACTTTTATGGCTGTTAGCGGGATTTATGGCAATAGGGATGATGGTACTCATCCTGGTACAAACCTATTGGATAAACAATGCCATTAAAATCAAGGAAAAACAGTTTACCCAGATTGTGAACAATACTCTCGATGATCTCACTTTTGAAATAGAAAAGAGGGAAACCGTTTTGCACATAATTGATCAGTTCAACACCCAATGGAGTATCGATTCATCCGGTACCCGCAGCTCTGTTAAATACCGTTTTGATGCCAACAGCCGGCGAAACGGGACTCAGTTGAGCTTCAGCCAGAATGTTACTGTCTTAAGCGCTCCTCCCCGGATTCCTCACAATTCCTATAAGGTGCGAAGCGATAGTACAAACATAGTGCTACCTGAACCTCAGGGATTTTACGATTCATTCTGGGAAGATAACTTTTCAGGGGATGTTGTTGTTAACATCGCTGCAAGCGATCTGAAAAACAATTTAAAAACCAAACAGGTATTGGTGGAAAAAGTTGTTTCAGAGATGATGAGACCACACAATCATATTGAAGAAAGGATTGATCCTCAGAACCTGGAGAAGATTTTGAAAAGTGAATTCCTTCAAAAAGGGATTGATCTTCATTTTGAATACGCCGTTGTAAGACCCGACCGGAAAATTGCTTTTAAATCGAAAGAATTTAATCCCTCTGAAGAAACAACTGTCTACTCAGCCAGGCTCTTCCCGGAAGATATGTTTATGCGTCCGAATTTCATCAGTCTGTATTTCCCCAATCAGAAAAATTTCATGATCCGTTCAATTGGTTTCATGGGAGTGTCTTCCATAATTCTCACATCCGTAATCATCTCCATTTTCATTATCACTTTGTATGTGATTTTCCGCCAGAAAAAACTTTCTGAGATTAAAAACGATTTTGTTAACAATATGACGCACGAGCTGAAAACCCCTATTTCAACCATTTCTCTGGCTTCGCAAATGTTAAGCGATCCGGGAATACCCGTTGAAAATAAAAATATAGCTCATATTTCACGGATTATTGAAGCAGAGAGCAAACGACTGGGTTACCAGGTTGAAAAGGTTTTGCAGATGGCTGTCTTCGACAAGGGCAAAATCGTCCTTAAAGAGAAAAATATCAACCTTCACGAACTGGTTGAAGCTGTGGTTAATAATTTCGGCCTCCAGGTAAAAAAGAAAAATGGAGTTCTTGAATACCGCCCTGAAGCCATTTCATCTACAGTAAGAATCGATGAAATTCATTTTACCAACCTGATATCCAACCTGCTTGACAATGCCATGAAATATTGCAAAGAAATTCCTGAAATTATTGTCAGTACGCGAAATGAGAAATCCTATATCGTCCTGTGCGTTGAAGATAAAGGTATTGGAATATCAAAAGAAAACCAGAAACGGATTTTTGAAAAGTTCTACCGCGTACCCACCGGGAACATCCATAATGTAAAGGGATTTGGACTGGGCCTCAGTTATGTCAAAATGATTGCTGAAATCCATCACGGAAGTATTTCAATTAGTAGTGAACCCGGAGCAGGAAGCCGGTTTGAAGTATATTTACCCTTAAATGAAGAAGTATCATGAGCAGAACTGAAGAAAAGGAAAGAGTAAAAGTACGGTTATTACTGGCCGAAGATGATGAAAACCTGGGCTCCCTGCTGCAGGAATACCTGGTTGCAAAAAACTATGAAGCCGATTGGGCGAAGGACGGTGAGAAAGCATTCCGGGTATTTGAAAAAAACCATTATGACCTTTGTATCCTCGATGTAATGATGCCACTTAAAGACGGGTTTACCCTCGCTTCTGAGATCCGGATGGTTGATGCCGGAATGCCCGTTATCTTTCTTACAGCCAAATCGATGAAAGAAGATGTGTTCGAAGGTTTTTCCCGGGGAGCTGATGATTATATTACCAAACCTTTCAGCATGGAAGAACTGATCTTCAGGATCGAGGCTATACTTCGAAGAACAAAAGGTTCGGGCGATGGAATTAATAACTGTAAAACCATCGGGAAGTATGATTTCGACTCACAGAAGCAAATTCTAAAAATCAATGATAAAGTGTATAATCTCACTACCAAAGAAACCGATCTGCTTAAACTCCTGTGCAATAATAAAAATCGTATTCTCGAAAGGAATTTCGCTCTGAAAGCTATCTGGTTCGATGATAATTACTTCAACGCCAGAAGTATGGATGTCTATATTACCAAACTTCGCAAATACCTGAAAGATGATCCTTCCGTTCAGATCATTAATGTGCATGGGAAGGGGTATAAGTTGATTGTGGAAACAAATACGACGTGTGACGACGTGACGACGTGAGGGCGTGAGGGCGTGACGACGTGACGACCTTTAGATTAGCAAAATTAATTTTAATATTATAATC
>CAYGFI010000201.1:0-7362 GCA_964349045.1 uncultured Chitinophaga sp. | reverse complement strand
GCGAATTCTGGGCCATAATATCGGCAACAATAATCTGAAAACAGATTGTTGCCAAAAGTAAATACTTTAGCTTTTGTAAAAGGAATTTAAATAGTATCATCATTTATTTCCTCAAAGTAAATAAAAATAAAGCCCATAATTACAAACCTTTCGTTCCAAAATAAACACCCTGATATAAGGATTATCACCAATCTTTTTCTGTGCCAACAGGTCTGGCTACCGCTTTTTTCTTATCTGCCTTCTCTTTAACTTCTTTCTCCTGATTCTGAATTGCATTCAGCATTTGTTCCGCCTCCTGTTTACTCAGATTTTGTTGTTGATTATCTTGTTGTTCCTTTTTTTGATCTTCCTTATTATCCTGCTGCTCATTTTGCTGATCTTTATTTTCCTGATCCTGCTTCTCTTTATCATTATTCTGATCGTTTTGCTGCTGTTGTTGCTGCTGCTTTAACTGTTCAAGTGCGTAAGCAAGATTATATCTTGTGTCCTCATCTTCCGGCCTTATACGTAAAGAGTTTTTATAAGCTTCAATACCTTTTTCGTATTGTTGAGCCATAAGGTGAGAATTTCCCAGATTGTGAAATAAATCGGCCCTCTGCTTCGGATTGGAGTTACTCTGAATCAGCTTTTCGTATTCACCCGCAGCTTCCCCGTACTTTTTTTGATTGTACAGGGAATTCGCAATATTATAATCAGCTTCGAATAACCCGGGTTTTGCATCAAGAGCTTTTCGAAACTGAACTTCGGCTTCAGGAAAATTATTATTCCGGTATTCTTTCACCCCTTCCCTGACCAATTTTCTCTCTTTCTGTCCAAAAGTGTTTAGAACCGGTAAAATTACCAATAGAAAAATATAACTTATCCGTATCATAGCTGTCGTTTAAAAAAAACACATCAATCAAATATTTTTAATCGGTTTAACCATGTATTTTTTCTGTACCTGATTAATAAATCAATCAGGATAAGAAAAATGGCAAATCCCGTAAAGTATTGAAAACGCTCGTCATATTCAGCAAAAACCCGAGTCTTAAATTCTTGTTTTTCAAGGTCATCCAGTTTTTCCATCAGGGTAAATAATCCGGTTATACTTACACCTGAGTGGATATACATTCCACCCGTAATTTCAGTTATTCGCTTAAGTGTTCTGTCATCCAGCTTGCTTACTACAACATTTCCCTGTTTGTCTTTACGGAAATCTTTACTCCCCGGAAAAAGAGGAATCGGCACTCCTGCAGGACTTCCAAGTCCCACGGCATGCACCATAATACCATTTTCTTTAGCGCGTTCCGAAGCATCAAATGCTCCCTGTTCATGGTTTTCACCGTCGGTAATAATAATAATAGCCCTGGATTTTCCTACAGTCTGATCATCCAAAACAGGAGAAAAAGATTTCAGCGCCAGATCAATTGCAGCGGCAATGTTAGTTCCTTGTTTGGAAACTATATCAGTATTTATCGACTCAAGAAACATTTTAGCAGAGGAATAATCATTGGTCAGAGGAATTTGAGTATATGCATCTCCTGCAAATATGATAAGACCAACTTTATCATCTTCAAGTTTATCAATCAACCTGGAAACTGATTGTCTTGCCCTGATCAGCCTGTTTGGTGCAATATCCTCAGCAAGCATACTATTCGATACATCGAGGGCAATAATAATCTCCCTTCCCTTTTTCTCAATTTCTTTAAGTTTAGAACCAACCCGTGGACCGGCCAGTGCGATTATCACCAAAGCAAAAACTAATGCGCTTAAGTAAAATTTTATTGCAACCCGAAAAGGAGAAGCATCGGGGAAAAGAGTATCATGAAGACCTTCTGAAGCAAAATTCCTGAGTTTTAGCCTGACCATTACCCTTCCCAAATGAAACAGTATCGCTAAAATTGGAATTAGCAAGAGTCCCAGAAGTATCTCGATATGTGTAAACTGCAACATGTCTTTTGGTTTAGGGATTTAGGGGTTTAGGGGGTTAGGGGTTTAGTAAAAACATTATCCATAATTATAGATTAATCATTTTTATTGTCAGGATTAAAAATATTAAGGTGTATTCTTTAGAAATACCGCCCTAATAATAATTTCCACGAAAAGTATAATGGCTGCCGCCAGAAGCCAGAGAAAATATTCATCTTTTCTTTTACTGAATTTCTGCACATCCAATATTGTTTTTTCCAGTTTGTCGATTTCCTTGTAAATCTCTGCAAGTTTAGCATTATCAGTTGCTCTGAAATACTCACCCCCGGTTTTATCTGCAATTTTCTGAAGCACGTCTTCATCGATTTCCACACGAACATCCTGAAGACGGGTACCAAAAGCCGTATTTACAGGCATGGGCGCAGTACCCATAGAGCCGACTCCTATTGTATACACCCGGATATTGTATTGTTGGGCAATGTCGGCAGCAGTAAGCGGACTAATCATTCCCCTGTTATTTACGCCATCAGTGAGAAGTATGACGACTTTACTTTTAGCGCGACTTTCTTTTAAACGGTTAACCGATGTTGCAAGTCCCATCCCTATTGCGGTTCCATCTTCAATCATACCAAATTTAAGCTCATTCATCAGGTTTAATACGGTAGCTTTATCGGTTGTCAACGGGCACTGGGTAAAACTTTCAGCGCTGAATACAACAATACCAAAACGGTCCCCCTGCCGGCCGCTGATAAACCGGGAAGCAAGTTCTTTTGATGCTTCCAGACGATCAGGATTGAAATCCCTGGCCTGCATACTTCCCGAAGCATCAATGCACATTACAATATCTATACCTTCTGAATTTACCTGTTCCCATTCATTTGCCGATTGTGGCCTGGCCAGAACAATTATGAGCAAGCCTAAAACGATGAGTCGCAATACAAACAACATTTCCCTGATATACCAGCGAAAAGGTCTGCCCAGCGCGGAAAAAGGATTCATAGTTGAAATCCTGACCGACACGCTCCCCCTTCTGCTTTTCCAGATATGAAAAGCCACAATCACCGGTAATAAAGCCAGTAGATAAAGGAACTGTGGGTTTGCAAATACGAGTGGTTTCATTCTTTTTCTGTTAACTCCAACTTTTCATCAATGCCAGATATTTCTTCAATTTTTGTTTGTCCGACCAACAAATAAGCATTATCCAGGTTTCCCTGATTATCGGCCGGTAGCGGAACAGCTTTTGCAAACTTCACCATGTCAGATGTTTGCAAAATACCTTCCAGCATCTCCTGTAACATTTCTTCCTGTGGCATGCAATTGCGAAATGCCTCAAGAGTTTCAGAACTTACAAATTCCATTGCAGGAAAACTAAATCTTTTTTCGAGGTAATTCCTCATAATATCAGCCAACCGCGAATAGTATTCCTTTGTTTTGCCATTCTGCCAAAGTTTTTCTTGTTTTAACCTGTCAAGTTCCCTGAAAGCATAAACATGGGCGGGTAATTCTTTTTCGGCTTTTTCAATAAAACTATTTTTCCTCAATCGCCGGAAAATGAGAAAGGCCATGATAAAGAGCGCTAATAACAAGCTTAGAATAATTCCGGTTTCCGGAAGGATTTCCTTTAACTTAAATGGAAGATTCAAAGGTGGTTTTATATCTTTGATTTCTCCTTCATTTATTATTTCGGGGGATATTACGGTAAGAACAAGTTTTGAGGAATAAATTGTATCGATATTGTTTTCATAACTAAATACTAAAGGGATTTGTGGAATGGTATATACTCCCGGGGTAAAAGAGGTAATAAGTAATTTATAAGAAATTGAATCCGGCGCTGATGCACTGAGGGAATCAATAATTTCAATCTCCTTATTCAGGCTGTCTTTGAGAGAAAAAGGATAAAGGAGTACCTGCTTATTTTTAGTGATACCCGCAATGATCTCTGTTCGCTCTCCAATTTTGATGGTATCCCTCCTAATACTCACATTTAATTCAATAAGCTGAGCATCTGCAGTTGGTGTAGCTGCTATACCTAATACGACACCTATGAGAATTTTGAAAGTTATATATTTTAAGTATCTCACTTTCATTACTTAACGTTTTTTAAACAGGGTGATCAGTGGTTTGATATAATCTTCCGATGTACTTACAGAAGTATTGTCCACCCCTGTCCTTTTAAATGAATTTTGCAATTGTTTTTGCCTCTTATTCCAGTTTTCAGAATAAATCCTCCGTATTTTTTTTAAAGAAGTGTCCACCCATTTTTCCTTCCCTGTCTCACTATCTGTAAATTTCACAAGGCCCATGTCAGGAATTTCCATATCCCTCTGATCATAAATCTGCAATGCAACAATATCGTGTTTACGACTTGCTATTTTCAGGGGCTCTTCAAAGCCGGGACAAATGAAATCTGAGATAATAAAGACCGTGCAGCGCTTTTTTATTGCATTGGTAAGGAAAATGAGGGCCTCAGTAAGGTCAGTATTTGTGCTGATGGGATTGAAATTAATAAGTTCCCTTATAATATGTAAAATATGCTTTTTCCCTTTTTTCGGGGGGATAAATTTCTCTACCCTATCACTGAATAGAATAAGGCCGATTTTATCGTTATTCTGAATGGCAGAAAAAGATAAAACAGCTGAGATTTCGGTCAGGATATTTCTTCGTAATTGCGACACTGACCCGAAATTCCGGCTACTACTGGTGTCGACAAGTAAAAGTACAGTAAGCTCTCTTTCTTCTTCAAATACTTTTACATAGGGATGATTAAAGCGCGCCGTGACATTCCAGTCAATATTTCGGATATCATCACCATACTGGTATTCTCTAACCTCGGAGAAAGTAACTCCACGACCTTTAAAGGCACTATGATATTCACCTGCAAATATATGCTGTGATAAACCCCTGGTTTTTATCTCTATTTTCCTGACTTTTTTAATCAGTTCTGATGCATCCACTTTAGAAACCATGGCTATTTTACCTTACTATTTTACTTTTTTTTTTGTTGTTAAAACAAAATACCACTCTTTCTCTTCAAGAGTTATTTCAAATTTTTCATTTCCAATAATATATTCCCATGTTTTTGGAGAATTTTTTTTGTATTTGGAATTGAGATCTTCTTTTACAAAATCGAATTCTGAATAATCGCAAATCATACGAGTCATGGTGGAAATATTTTCTTCAGAAAAGAAAACAATCAATGTTTTTGTACCTGAGGAGTTAATGAATTTCAGGTAATTGAAAGATTCGTTTTTTGAACTGTTGTCCAGGTTAAAACCCTTCATTTCGTTTGCCACAAATTCTGCAGCGCCCTCCTTTTGAATTCCGATCAGCTTCTGACCAAAAGTCAAAGAAAGAGAGGACAGTAGAAACAAAATACTCAGGCAAACAATTTTCATAGATCAACAGATTTAAGGAACTTCAATTATATTTAAAATTCCTGTTATAATCTCCTCACTTGTAATATTTTCCGCTTCAGCCTCATAACTTAATCCTATTCTGTGCCGCAATACATCGTGACAAACAGCCCTGATATCTTCAGGAATCACATAACCCCTTCTTTTAATGAAAGCATAAGCTTTTGCAGCTTTTGCCAGGTTTATGCTGGCACGTGGAGATCCCCCGAAAGAAATCATTGGCACATACTGAGGCAAGCCGAATTTATCAGGCTCGCGTGTTGCAAACACGATATCCAGAATATAGTTCTCAATTTTTTCATCCATATAAACTTCCTTCACCAAATCCCGTGCCCGAAGTATATCTGCCGGCTTAAGAATTTTATTCGCGGTGGGAAATTCTTTACCTGTATTTTCTCGGATGATCGATCTTTCTTCTTCTCTTTGGGGATAGGTGATAATAACTTTTAACATAAACCTGTCGACCTGGGCCTCCGGAAGCGGATACGTTCCTTCCTGTTCAATTGGATTCTGTGTAGCAAGAACCAAAAAGGGGTTTTCAAGCGGGTAAGAATGTTCACCAATGGTCACCTGCTTCTCCTGCATAGCCTCGAGCAGGGCGCTCTGCACTTTTGCCGGGGACCGGTTTATTTCATCAGCAAGAATAAAATTGGCAAAAATGGGACCCTTTTTAACTATAAATTCTTCTTTCTTCTGACTATAAATCATAGTTCCGGTAAGGTCTGCAGGTAAGAGATCAGGAGTGAACTGGATGCGGCTGAAACGAGCATCAATAGTATCGGCAAGAGTTTTAACGGCCAGTGTTTTAGCCAAACCAGGTACTCCTTCCAGTAATACATGTCCATCAGATAACAAACCGATAAGTAATCGTTCCATAAGGTGTTTCTGACCTACGATTACCTTTTGCATTTCCATTTTAATCAGGTCAACGAATTCACTTTCAGTTTTTATTTTCTCGTTAAGTTCTTTAATGTTTATTGTTTCATTCATGGTTAATTATAATAGGGGTTTAGGCTTTAAGGTATCAAACAAAAAACCTTCAACCTTTTAACCCGGGTTAAAAATTTCGTGACAAAAATGATTAAAAAATGATTTAAATCAAAATTTTCAACCTTTTCAGGACTGTTGAAAAAGCTTAAATGTAGGGGTTTTTTAGTTAAAAATTGTTAAGAAATGGGATTTGCGGAAATTAAAATCCGGTTAATTATTATTCTTTAACGATTCTTGTTGTTTCAATTATTCCTTGATCAATTACGCGTAAAATATAAATTCCTTTATCAAGCGGGTTTACATCAATAAGATTACTGTTGTTTACGGATACCGTCATAGGATGCATGAAGGGCATAAAGCATCATATCGGATGTTACCATAACGGGTAAATCCTTAAAATAAATATCTTTTAGTGCATCGAGGAACTTTTCATAACTGATTCTTTCCGTAACAACAAATCCATTTTTTGCCAGCATTTCTTTTTCAGCCAGGTTAAGGTTGAATCTGATACTAATTGAATCCATATATGAAAATGAATCGAGGTATTCCAGATCAGGTATTGCCTGGTAATAATTCCCCTGCAAAGGGAAAAGAGCAGAGGATGCGGAATAGTTCAGATTTTGATTTTCATTAAGAAAATTATAGTAGACTTCGGATACATTATTTGTTTGTGTATATACCTCACAGGCTATTGTGAAGAAAATTACCAAATGGAATAATTTTTTCATATTACAAGGGTTAGTTGTATGAAAAGCTGAATATTTTATAGGTTATCAGGTTTGAATTAACAAAATTACAGTCACTTTTATGAAATAGCAAGTGATTATATCAAATATTCTCCGGATGCCTGACTTTTAGATAAATAGAAAAGGTGCAATTACAGGCATTATTGAAATACAGGAAAAGGTGATGAATGTGTTTTTTACGATTTCTAATGAGATATTTGGATTAGTTTATTAATTTTCGATCAGTTTAGATATGATTGCAACTTAATTCAAATAAGTTCAAAAACAGGAATTATGAATTTTTTTTTAAAGACAACAGTTATAAT
>CAYGFI010000200.1:0-7556 GCA_964349045.1 uncultured Chitinophaga sp. | reverse complement strand
GATAGTAATTTATCAAATTATTACTATTCAGTACTTGGATGTAAAGTTAAAAGGATAAAGTTAAAAGGATAAAGTTAAAAGGATAAATGATTTCAGTATAACCGAACTAAAATAAAAAACGAACTGCAAAGATGCAATTCGTTATATTACGGAGAACCGGGAATTCGCAAATTATATTTTATGCTTTGGCTCGTCAGAGGTGGTGAGTTTTTTCCTTCCTTTGGCACGTCTGGCTGCAAGAACTCTTCTGCCGTTTGCTGTAGACATTCTTTCTCTGAAACCGTGTTTGTTAGCTCTTTTTCTTCTCGATGGTTGAAATGTTCTTTTCATCGCTATATTTATTATCCTTTTGTGTCGTTCTTAAAAAATCGGACTGCAAAAATAAGCTTTTTTTCTTACTATCAAAAAGAAATGTAAAATAATTCTACATGTATCGGCTAATTAAAATTCATCCTTAAAGGACAACCGATATTGCTTACCTAAAAAACCTGAAAGGAATAAGGGCAAGATTTCTGATCCGGTTTTTATAGTTCTCAGACCATAATAGAAAGTATTATTTATTAAACATTTTTAAACAGAAAATTGTTAGGGGGCGGCAAAGATAATAATTTCTGCAAGGCTCTACAGAATTTTACCGGCGATAAAGGTTGGTACGTAAAACTTTCTTCAGGAAAAATAAATCAACTTTTTAGTTTCAAAGAAATCTTCTCCGAAAAATTGTTTTAGTTCATAAATTTTCACCCGATTCATAAATCCTTTTAATTCAATTTCGATATCTCCACCCTTCAAATAAAGAATCCCGTTAGGTAGTGCATTATTATTCTGTTTTAGAATTTTCCCTTTTACCCATTCATAAAACTGAGGGAATGCAGTTACCGCGCGACTCACGATGAAATCAAATTTCCCGGTGATTTCTTCTGCCCGGATGTTAAGAGTCGTGATATTTTGCAGACCAATAGCAGCCGAAATTTCATTGACCACCTTGATTTTTTTTGTGATGGAGTCATTCAAAATAAAATCAGTTTCAGGAAAAAAAATTGCCAGGGGAATTCCGGGAAATCCACCACCGGTACCAACATCGAGAACCTTCGTTCCGGAGACAAAATACAACAGTTTCGCGATAGATAAAGAATGAAGAATATGCCGTTCATAAAGACCGTCGATATCTTTTCTGGAGATCAGATTAATTTTTTGGTTCCACTCACGATAAAGCTCATCCAGCATGGAAAACTGGTGCACCTGTTCCTGATTAAGATCCGGAAAGTATTTGAGTAGAAGTTGCATTTTCAGGCTAACCGCTAAATTTTTTCCTCAGTATTCTTGAGGATATTAAAAAGCAGTTCCCTTGCTCTGAATAATTGTGCTTTCACTGTGCCGATAGGCAATTTTAGTTCAAGGGAAATTTCCTCATAGGAGTATTCACTGTAATACCGGAGTTCAACCAGCTTGCGATACCTGGGCTTAAGTTTGCTAACCACATCGCGCATTAATTTGATCTTTTGCTGGTTAATCATGTGAGTTTCAGGATCCGGAATGTCAGATTGAATCTGGGTTGATGGGACAGATGAATCGTCATCATGTAATGTGTGATCCAGAGAAATCACATTTCCTCTGCGTTTTCTGATAAAATCGATACAGTTATTGGTGGCGATTTTGAAAAGCCATGTGCTAAAAGCAAAATCAGGACTATATTGATGAATATTTTTAAATGCTTTTCCAAAAGCTTCGATGGTAAGGTCTTCTGCATCACAAGTGTTATTTACCATTTTCAGGAGCATGTAAAATATTGCATCCCGGTATTTCCCCAAAAGTTCGGCATAAGCTCTCTGATCGCCTTTCCTGGCGTTCTCAACCAGAATAAAATCTTGTTGCGCCTTTTCCGAAAGATTTGGGTTTAATTCCATCTTCTGCGTTTTCTTTCGATCAGGTTAATGAAATGAAGATAACTGTAAAACAAAGGTATCAATGATTCTAAGACAAGCGAAGGTAAAAATAAAATACCTTCATTCAACCGGGTAAAGACAATTTTATAAACAATCCCTTTAAGTAAGAGAAGTATCCCAAAGATTATCAGAACATATTCACGATAAGGGAAAGTAATTAGCAGGTATATGAAACATGCAATAAAAAGTGTCCTGCTGACATTATCAAGAATCAACCGGGATTTAGATTTAAAAGAATATCGCGGACCGGTTGAGAGGTGTCTCTTTTTCTGAATAAACCAGTTTTTAAAAGTCTTTTCACTATCCGACCAGGTAAAGCTTTCAGGATGCATTTCAACTGCAACATTGGAGGAATTTGAAGTTTCATTCACAAAAAGGTCATCATCACCGGAATATAAATTAGAATGAGTTGCAAATCCTTTATTTTTAAAAAACACTGTCTTACGATACGCCAGGTTTCTACCAACACCCATATATGGCTTTCCTGCTAATGCCATTCCATAATACTGCATAGCAATAAATACTGTTTCGAAACGGATAAGGAGATTTAATATTCCTTTTTCCTTTTTATATCCCCCGTACCCTAAAACAATATCTTTATTTTTAGTAAAATTTTTCTGCATACGGGAAAGCCAGTTCTTGCCATCAGGAGTGCAATCCGCATCTGTCAGAAGCAACCATTCATTTGCCGAGGCTTTGATGCCAAGGGTAAGAGCAAGTTTTTTCCCATGTGTGAACACAGGATTATTTCGTACTTCTGAGACATGCAGATGGGGGTATTTTGTTGAAAGCCGTTTCAATAATTCGGCTGTCTCATCTTCCGACCTGTCGTTTACTACGATTACATCAAAACCCGGATAATCCTGTTCAAGGATCAGCGGCAGATTCTTCTCAAGATTGGGAGCTTCATTTCTGGCGCAAATTATAATACTGACCGGTTCATGCGGAATTTCAGCTTTACCATAAATGGATGATTTTTTTAAAAATGCTTTTCTGTAGTACCGCAAATAATAATACAATTGTATAAAAAACATCAGCATGAACAATCCGGCAACAATTAAGACATGCAAACTTACTTCCGAAATGTATTTTTCCAATTTCTAACGCTGTTTGAACAGACAATTTTAGGAAAGATTTTGCTATGAACCAAAAGGAGTTTGATAAAGAACTACACATTTTATTCACATAATATTATCTTTGGAGGAGATTTCAGGATTATGGATTTTAAAATTTTGTACCGGGATCCCCATTCAAAAGCAAGAGCAGGAGAGATTATAACGGATCATAGTACATTCAATACGCCCATATTTATGCCCGTTGGTACTGCCGGTACCGTTAAAGGTGTGCATCAGCGAGAGCTATCGGAAGATATTAAAGCGCCTGTAATTCTCGGAAACACCTATCATCTGTACCTTCGGCCCGGAACAGATGTTATCAGAAAAGCAGGAGGGCTTCATAAATTTATAAACTGGAACGGAGCCATTCTTACCGATAGTGGCGGATACCAGGTATTTTCACTTGCTGCCAACCGCAACCTTAAGGAAGAAGGAGCATTTTTCAGTTCACATATTGACGGTTCAAAACACACTTTTACCCCGGAAAATATCGTTGATACTCAGAGAATAATCGGCGCCGACATTATCATGGCGCTGGATGAGTGCACACCATTTCCCTGCGATTACCAGTATGCAAAGGATTCCCTCGGCCTTACACACCGATGGCTGGAAAGAGGAGTTAAGCGTTATAAGGAAACAGAAGATCTATATGGTCATCACCAGTCTTATTTTCCCATTGTTCAGGGGAGTGTGTACAGGGATCTAAGGATCGAATCGGCTGAAAAGCTTGCCTCAATGGGTATGGAAGGTAATGCAATCGGGGGATTATCTGTTGGAGAACCGGCTGAAGAAATGTATGCCATGACCGATGTAGTGACGGATATCCTGCCTGAAGATAAACCAAGGTATCTCATGGGAGTAGGAACCCCGGTAAATATTCTTGAATCCATTGCACTTGGAGTGGATATGTTTGATTGTGTATTACCAACCCGAAATGGTCGCAATGGTATGTTATTTACGGAAGAAGGTATAATTAATATAAAAAATCTGAAATGGAAAGATGATTTCAGCCCGGTAGATGAAACCGGAAAAAGTTTCGTCGACAAACAATATTCTAAGTCATATCTGCGACATCTTATTATTTCTGATGAGATTCTGGGTGCACAAATTGCAAGCATTCATAATCTGACTTTTTATCTGTCACTTGTAAGAGAATCTTTTGAAAAGATCAGAACAGGAGAATTTACAGCATGGAAAACAACAATGGTAAAAAAATTAGCCACAAGATTATAAATGTATTAGGGCTTAAAATCATTGATCTCTATATTATCCGGAAGTTCCTGGGGACATTCGTATATTCCATCGTGTTGATTCTTGCCATTGCTGTTATATTCGATCTTTCTGAAAAAATAGATGATTTTATTGAAAGTTCTGCCCCGGCGCGTGAAGTGGTTCTGGATTATTACCTGAATTTTATTCCATACTTTGCGGTGCTGTTCAGCTCATTATTCACCTTCATCTCGGTTATCTTTTTTACATCAAAAATGGCCTATAATACCGAAATTATAGCGATCCTAAGCAGCGGTGTAAGTTTCAGGAGACTATTATTGCCCTATTTTATTTCTGCCAGTATCATTACAATTTTCGCGTTTTCACTCAGTAATTTCGTCATTCCAAAAGCAAATAAAACCAAACTTGAATTTGAAGAGAAATATATACACAAGCGACCACAGACCTTTAGCCGCAAGAACATACATAAGCAGATTGAACCCGGTGTTTTTATTTACCTGGAGAGTTATAGCACAGCAAGCCGTACAGGATATAATTTCTCAATGGAGAAGTTTGAAGAAGGCAGACTCGTATCGAAACTTATGGCCGATCAGATTTCATGGGATACTGCTAAAAATAACTGGACAATGCGGCGTTATTATATTCGCGACATGCATGGATTAAGGGAAACGATCAGTGAAGGAGCAACAAAAGATACTTTTCTTAAGATTTCACCAGCGGATTTTTCCAGGCGCCTGAATGCTGTTGAGGCAATGTCATTCACGGAATTAAACGAGTTTATAGAAGTCTCGAAAATGCAGGGAGAAACCAATCTGACAGTTTATCTCATTGAGCGATATAAGCGCACCGCTTTTCCTTTCTCCACCTTTATTCTTACACTTATAGGCGTAACCGTTTCATCAAAAAAAGTCAGAGGTGGAATTGGCACTCAACTTGGAGTAGGACTTGGGGTAAGTTTTGCATATATCCTATTCATGCAATTCTCATCACAGTTCGCAATCGGGGGGAGTCTTCCACCGCTGCTGGCTGTGTGGCTGCCAAATATGATTTTTGCAGTTATTGCATTATTCTTATACAAGATGGCGCCTAAATAGGGAACAGGTAATAAGCAGAAAACAAAAGCAAGGGCATTATTAACATGTCACCATGTCAACGCGGTACCGGCTTACGTGTCACCTTATCACTTTTCAATACCATATTTTTTCGACGGTTCCATTCTGAAATTCGAAAAATGAATTTAACAGGGATGAAAAATAAATCTAACAAGTCTAAGAGTATAATATTTAAATGATTAGTATCAAATTAGGTCTCTTTAGCAACAGGTACATTTTTTTAAATTCTAAGGATTCACTAACCTTGTATTTTTAAATTCGAAAAAATTTGTTTTAAATGGTTGCTAAGTTTCACTAAAAGAATGGTATATGCCAATAAGTAAAAAAATTCAAGAGCTTAAGAAGAGACGGCAACAGGTGCTGCTCGGTGGCGGAGAGAAAGCGATTCAAAAGCAAACTGCTATGGGTAAGCTTACTGCCCGCGAGAGGATAATGGCTTTATTGGATCTGGAGTCCTTTAACGAGTATGATTTATTCGTTGAGCATGATGCCCGTGATTTTGACATGGAAAAGAAAACACTTCACGGAGATGGAGTTATTATCGGAACCGGTACCATTCATGGTAAGCCGGTTTGTATTTTTGCCCAGGACTTTACGGTTGCCGGAGGTTCGCTTGGTTCGATGCATGCACGAAAGATCACCAAGATTATGGACCACTCTCTGAAAATGAGAATGCCGCTGATTGGTATCAACGATTCAGGTGGAGCGCGTATTCAGGAAGGGGTTAATTCACTGGCCGGGTATGGAGAGATTTTCTTCAGAAACACGCTGGCCTCCGGAGTTATTCCCCAGATATCCGTTATTCTCGGTCCATGTGCCGGTGGAGCAGTTTATTCACCTGCACTTACCGACTTTGTTTTTGTGGTGGATAAGATTTCAAAGATGTTCATTACGGGTCCTGAAGTGATCAAAACTGTACTGGGTGAGGAAATATCTATGGAAGAGCTCGGTGGAGCACGCGTTCATGCTGAAATAACCGGGAATGCTCACTTTTTCGCTTTAAGTGAAGAAGAATGTTTCCTGCAAATAAAGAAATTGTTGACTTTCCTCCCCTGGAGCAACACTGAAAAATCTATTGATGTCGCACCCAGACTTCCAAAGAAAACATTCAAAATAACTAATATTGTCCCGGAAGATGCCCGTCAGCCGTATGATGTGCGCGATGTTGTAAGAAGCATTGTTGATGATTCCGACTTTCTTGAAGTTCAGGAATTATGGGCTGCAAATATGGTAATTGGTTTTGGAAAAATAAACGGAGGCAGTGTTGGATTCGTATGTAACCAGCCCCTGGTTCTTGCCGGTGTACTCGATGTGGATTCATCTGATAAAGCTGCCCGGTTCATTCGTTTCTGCGATGCTTTTAATATTCCAATAGTTACATTGGTCGACCTCCCCGGATATTTACCCGGTGTTGATCAGGAACATGCCGGAGTAATCAGGCACGGAGCTAAGATTCTTTATTCTTACAGTGAGGCTACAGTTCCGAAAATTACTGTGATCATTCGTAAGGCATATGGTGGAGGCTATATTGCAATGAATTCGCGCCATCTCAGGGCGGACTTTGTTTTTGCATGGCCATCGGCAGAAATTGCTGTTATGGGTCCGGAAGGTGCAGCAAATATCATCTTCAAGAAAGAGATCACAAATGCTGAAGATCCTGAAAAAATGAGGAAACAAAAGGTTGAAGAATACAAAGAAAAGTTTGCTAACCCGTATGTTGCGGCTGCAAAGGGCTACATCGATTCTGTAATTGAACCTTCTGAAACCCGCACCATGCTCATTCATGCCATTGATGTATCCTTAAGAAAAGATATTTCAATGCCCAGAAAAAAACACGGAATTCCACCATTCTAATTTCTTACGGATATGGCAAATAATATGAAGAAGAAACCATCTCCCCCGAAAAAGGAGATTAAAAGTGTCTTTGAATCAAAGGGACTCGACTGCAAACCATTTCAAATAGGGGAAACAATATACAATACATTGCTTACGAAGAAGTATTTAAACCGAAAGCCCTATAAAACAGCAGATCCCAAAATGATACTATCTTATATCCCCGGTACAATACTGAAGATTTTTGTTAAGGAAGGGAAAAAGCTGGAAGCCGGAGAGCCTATCATGATTCTTGAAGCGATGAAAATGAGAAATATTGTTAC
>CAYGFI010000199.1:0-7626 GCA_964349045.1 uncultured Chitinophaga sp. | reverse complement strand
GTCCATCACTTTTTTGGGGATTGCTACTGGTAATCCTGGGATTAAGTCTGATATTCCGAATCGTATTCAATATCGACTTCCCGCTGTTCAAAATATTTATCGCTTTTATCCTGATCTTTTTTGGATTGAAAATGCTGTTTGGAAGTTTCCGGACACCCTCATTTGAAACCAAAGAAAGCGATGTCATTTTTGGTGAAAAACGCTTCTCTAACCCTGAAACAAATCGCGATTACAGCGTTGTGTTTGGAAAAGGGGTTTATGATTTCCGGGATCTCGACCTGAAGGGTGAGAAACTAAAAGTAAAAATAAGCACGGTTTTTGGAGCAACTATTGTAAAGCTCAGCAAAAATATGCCCGTTAAAATTAAGGTTGAGTCAGCCTTTGCAGGCACCGAACTCCCTAATGGCAACTCTGCTGTTTTCGGCTCAACAACTTATACCAGTCCGGATTTTGATGCAGAAAAACCCTATCTGGAAGTTAAACTCGAAGTTGTATTCGGGGGATGTGAGGTTAGAACTTATTAACGTGGGAGTGAATGGGTGAATGGGTGAATGAGTGAATGGGTGAAAAAGTTATGTGATATTATTAAAATCATAATTTTAAAATATTATGGAAAAAATAGCCTTATTTCCAGGATCATTTGACCCATTTACCATCGGACATCATTCCATCGTAACCAGGTCTTTGCCTTTATTCGACAAGATAATTATTGCTGTTGGATTTAATACTCAAAAGAAGGCTCTGCTTACCCTGGATAACAGGCTTAGAATGATCTCGGACGTTTTTGCCGGAAACCCAAAAGTTGAAATTAAACATTATGAGGGTCTTACAATAGATTATTGCAGTAAGGTTAACGCCCGGTACCTGCTTCGCGGATTGCGTACCGCCGCTGATTTTGAGTACGAAAGGGCTATCGGACAAATGAACAAGGCAATGAATCCCGCGATCGAAACAGTTTTTTTACTCACCTCTCCCGAATATACTTTCGTTAATTCTACTATTGTCAGAGATATTTTATTTTACGGGGGAGATGCCACCAAATTCCTGCCTAATGGAGTGGATATTAAGAAATACCTGTCATGACCGGAAGATTTATTCTTTCTTTTGTTTTAATTTTTACTTTTTCCGGAACCGGCTTTTCTCAAACCACGAATATTACCATCAATGGTTCAAATCCGGAATATGCCGGGACAGAACTGGAATTTTTTTATTACAAGGAAAGAATTTTTTACAGTTATGAAACCCTTGCAAAAACAAGTGTCGACAGCGCCGGTTTTTTCTCCGTAAGTTTTTCACTTGATAAAACACAATGCGTTTATTGCCAGACTCCACTTTATACCGGTTTTGTTTTTACAGAACCCGGTAATTCCTATCACCTGGAACTTCCTCCGATTCCTGCAAGCGCACTTGAAATCAGTAAAAATCCTTTTTTTATTCCTCCTTTGTGGCATATGGTTCCTGCTGTCGGATCCAATGACGGGTCCAGGGAACTAAATGCAGAAATTAACGATTTTAACAAGCAATTTGAACCATTTCTGGATAAGCAGATCCTCCGGTATTATAATACAGAACTCAGCCGTGAAAAGCTCGATTCATTCGTGCAGGCTAACAATAGCGCTGCAATGAACCGGAACCATGAATACTATAAATCCTACTGTTTATATAAATACGCTACCCTGGATTTTACGGTAAGTCAGTTTAATCACTCAATTCTTTATGAAAAATATCTAAGGGAAAAACCGGCTCGTCCCGATGTACCTTCATGGTGGGAATTTTTTAATTTATTTTTCGATCGGTATTTCAGCAGTCTGGCCGCAAAAAATGAGTATAGCCAGCTATATTCCATAACAGGAAAGGGGGATTATTATTCTTTAACTGAGCTTCTTAGAAAAGATCCTGCACTGCAGAATGATCAGATTCGTGAATGGGTTATACTGAAAGAAATCCGCAATGCTTTTTACGAAAATGGTTTACCTCTAAAGGCAGTTTTCACTATTTGTGACAGTCTTTCTGCCCAAACATCGGATCAATTAAGTATCTCAATTTCTGAAATTCTTATTAAAGAAGTCTCATCGCTCCTTCCCGGAAACTCTCCACCTCATGCCACAATTATAAATTCTGACGGGGATACTCTCGATGTAGCAGCAGTCAGTGGAAAATATAATTATATTGGTTTTTGTTCACTCGACAACCTGGAGTGTTTACAGGAATTCGAATACCTGAAGTATTATTACCATAAACACAGCAAATATCTCGATATCATAATCATACTTCCCGAATCTGAAAAGGACAGGATAGAGTTATTTACCAGTGAAAATTCGATCCCATGGAAGTTCTGGTATGGTATTGACAATAGCAAAATCCATAAAGATTATAAAGTCAGATCCTATCCGGTGTTTTATCTTCTCGACAGGGAAGGAAAACTGGTTATGTCGCCTGCTATCCTGCCTTCCAGGGGTTTTGAACAGCACCTTTTTACAATTTTAAAGGGGAGAAAAGAAATCTGAACTGTCAGTGAATTTTTGCTTCAGTTAAAACATCGAGGATCAAGGTGTAGGTGTTCGTCTTTATACTGTAAGCCTGCTCCCGTTTAAGCCATCGTACTTCAGTTATATTTTCTTTAGCCTGGGGAGTGGTTTTCACATCGTTTTTGACTCTCATTTCGAACCAGTCGGTTTCTTTTAAATAAGCTTTACCATCGAGCTTGTAAGCATGAAAAGTTTTTATCAGAAAGTTCTGAATTTCAGGAGCATCAATTCCGCATTCCTCAGAAACTTCTCGCACGGCTGCATCATGAGATGACTCACCTTTTTCGGATTTCCCTTTAGGAAGATCCCACATGCCATTGCGGAGGATAACCAGAAATTCCTCCTGCTGATTTCTAACGAGTCCTCCCGCTGCTTTTACATTTATAAACAGGGAGTTAAATTCCTGCTTCAGGAACTCTAAATCATGATGAAAAAGATACAGGGTATTAATTTTTTCCAGGCGAAAAAATGCACGTATTATCTCTGACAAATTTTCCCGCGATTCATATTTGTAAAACAACCCGAATTTTGTACGGAAGGTTTCCGGAAAATCATCTCTGAAAAAAACTGTTCTATCCTTAAAAAAAACTTTATACATTTGACGAACTATGGAAACCAGTAAAAAAATTGCACAGTACCTGCTGCAAAGTAAGTCAATTAAATTACAACCTGCAAACCCTTTTACATGGGCTTCAGGCTGGCGCTCGCCCATTTATTGCGATAACCGTAAGACTTTATCCTTCCCGGAAATCAGGACTTTTATCCGTGATTCGTTTGCAGATGAGATCAATAAAAGCTTCGCCTCACCCGATGTGATTGCGGGTGTCGCCACCGGGGCCATTGCCCATGGCGTTCTTGTTGCTGAAAAAATGGGCCTGCCATTTGTTTATGTCCGCCCGGCTTCCAAATCCCATGGATTGGAAAATCTTATCGAGGGAGTTGTTGAAACCGGTCAGAAAGTCGTGGTAATCGAAGATCTCATATCCACCGGCAGCAGCAGTCTGAAGACCGTCAGCGCCCTGCGCGATGCAGGCTGCGAAATTTTAGGAATGGCGGCTATATTTAGTTACAGTTTTCCCCAGGCGCTGAAAAATTTTAAAGACTCAGGTTGCAAACTCATTACCCTCAGCAATTATAGTGTTCTGCTTGAACTGGCCCTGGAAATTGGTTATATCAGCAAAAAAGAGTCGGAATTATTAGCTGAATGGCGTACTGATCCCGAAAACTGGATGAAAAAATAATACTATGTCAAAAATTGAAAGTAAAACAGGTAAGTTAAATCTATCAGACGAAAAAATCTTTAAATTCCTTTCCGACTTTAATAATTTTCAAAGTCTCATTCCTGCTGATAAGGTCAAGAACTGG
Organism: uncultured Chitinophaga sp.; assembly: GCA_964349045.1. GTDB lineage: Bacteria > Bacteroidota > Bacteroidia > Bacteroidales > JACJXF01. Next base: position 3,733 of record CAYGFI010000199.1, on the reverse strand, counting down.
GAGTCCACTGCCGAATCATGCAGTTTTACTATCGATGGAATTGGAGATGCAGGCATGAGAATCATTGAAAAGACTCCGTTCAGCCTGATCAAGGTAACTTCTGAAGGAAAAACTCCGATCAGCTTTCTGTTCTGGATTCAGCTTAAAAAAATTGATGATATCAATACCGCTGTCAGACTCATTATAGAACCACAGGTGAATCCCATTATGATGACAATGGTTAAGGGTCCTTTGCAAAGTTTAGTAGATATGCTTGTGGATCAGGTAGAAAAACTCAGGATTTAATCAGGAAGAAATTCCACCTCCCTGAATCCAAATTTATAAACTTTTCCATCTCTTGCTTTCAGCGCCAGATAACCATCAGCTTCCACACCTTCCACAAATGCCTCAAACTCCACACCTCCCCAGGAAAACCTGAGCCATTGCTGAAACCCGTAAAGATGTCTGTAATATTCCAGGTCGATTGGTGCAAAATCACGACTCGTCAGGATTTCAAACCAATAATGGAAAACATCAAGGAACCGGTTTAACAGAGTCATCCGGTCAAATTCCTGTCCGCTCTCATTCTTCAAACTGGTAGCAGGTACTGTAAAATTTTCCTGGTTAACATTGATCCCTATCCCGATAACAGATGTGCCAATAATATCAGACTTAAGAGTGTTTTCAATAAGAATTCCCGAAATTTTAAATTTATTTACCAGGATATCATTTGGCCATTTTATTTTAACATGAGGAATTTGCTCTGATAAAAGCTCCCGTATCGCAATTACTGTAATTTTAGAAAGATAAAACTGTTCTTTGGCTTTAATTTTCGACGGAAATACAACAACAGAAAAGAGAAGATTTTGCAAAGAGTCACTTTCCCATCGATTGTTGCCCTGACCCTTTCCTTCTGTCTGATGATCGGCTAAAATTACTGTCGGTTCAAACAGCTTTTTACCTGACAAAAGGTCAGCCGCATGTAAATTTGTCGAACCGACACTCTCAAGATGGATAAGTTTGTAATTTTGTGAAAACATTTTCTCTCCCCCGAAATAAAAACAAAAGTGAAAAAAAACCGTTTAGAATCCTATTGAATCCCATGAAATAAATACTCCGGCTTTATAAAAGGCCTGTATAATCTTTATTCCGGAGGAAATTCCCTCTGTGGCTTAAAATAACTAACTTTGCAATTAAAATGATTGAATGAAAAAGAAAGCAAATCTTACTGACGAAAAACTGTTAGAAGTAATTATTGAATCCATTAAAGAGAAAAAGGGCAAGAAAATTGTAAGCATAGATCTTCGGGAAATAGAAAATTCGATTTTTGATTTTTTTGTAATCTGTCATGGCACATCCACAACTCACGTTTCAGCTATTTCAGATCATGTTGAATTAAAACCTAAAGAGCTGTATGGCTTAAAACCGGCCCATGTGGAAGGAGTTCAAAACTCGCAATGGGTATTGATTGATTACTCTGGTGTTGTGGTACATATTTTTCTTGAAGAACAAAGAGCATTTTACCGGCTTGAAGATTTATGGGCCGATGGGAAAACGATAATTTATGAAGATGTTTAATAACAAAGTCAATGAGCGATAATTCGAATAATAATAATACTAATAATTCCGGGAATCCCGGGAAAGTTAATAAACCACAGGGTAATAATAAACCAAAGTTTAATGGCTATTGGATATATATTGCATTAGCAATATTTTTCATTGGCATTACCTTTTTCAATTCCGGCGAACAGCCGAAGGAAGTCGATTGGAATCAGTTTTCCAAAATGGTATCCGACCAATCCGTTACCAAACTAATTGTTGTTAACAAGGAAAAGGTCGAGATATTTGTAAAAACTGATTCCTCAGGTAACAAAACCGGTGTTACCGAAAAAGCCCGTAAACGAGGTCTTAGCCAGTTTACACCTGAAGGTCCGGCATTTGTTTTTAACATTCAGTACCCGGATCAACCTAAAGAAATCAATGACCTGATTACTTCTCTTCCGGTTGAAAAAAGGCCGGAATTCAAGACTGAGACGCGAAGTGATTACCTGGGAGTTATTTTAAGCTGGGTTGTTCCTATTATTCTTATTGTAGCCGTGTGGATGTTCATTTTCCGTCGTATGGGAGCCGGTGGCGGCGGCGGTGCGGGAAATATTTTCAATGTCGGAAAATCCAAAGCACAGATTTTCGATAAAGAAACTTCAGTAAAAGTCGACTTTAAAGATGTAGCGGGATTGGAAGAAGCCAAGATGGAAATAAAAGAGATCGTTGACTTCCTGAAAAATCCCAAAAAATATACCGACCTGGGAGGTAAAATTCCAAAAGGCGCTTTACTGGTGGGCCCTCCGGGAACCGGGAAAACACTTCTGGCTAAAGCAGTTGCCGGTGAGGCGCATGTACCGTTTTTCAGTATTTCGGGATCTGATTTCGTTGAGATGTTTGTTGGAGTTGGTGCATCCCGCGTGAGAGATCTTTTCAAGCAGGCTAAAGAAAAGGCTCCCTGTATCGTTTTTATCGACGAGATTGACGCCGTTGGCCGCGCCCGTGGTCGTAATCCAAATTTCGGGGCGAACGATGAACGTGAAAACACCCTGAACCAGCTCCTGACAGAAATGGACGGCTTTGGCACAAACAGCGGGGTAATCATCCTGGCAGCAACCAACAGGGCTGATATTCTCGACCGCGCTCTTCTGAGAGCAGGCAGGTTCGACCGGCAGATCCATGTGGAACTACCCGATCTGAATGAAAGAAACGAGATTTTCGCGGTACATGTGAAACCGTTGAAAATTGATAAAGCGCTTGATATTGAATTTTTGGCCCGTCAGACACCCGGTTTCTCAGGAGCAGATATTGCCAATGTATGTAATGAAGCGGCGCTGATTGCCGCACGCAGAGGAAAGAAGTCAGTGCAAAAACAGGATTTCCTCGATGCTATTGACAGGATCATCGGCGGACTTGAGAAGAAAAACAAGATCATGTCGGTTGGAGAAAAAGAGACTATTGCCTTTCATGAAGCCGGACATGCAACCGTAAGCTGGTTGCTGGAATATGCCAATCCGCTTGTAAAAGTTACCATCATCCCCAGGGGGAGATCCCTTGGCGCTGCCTGGTACCTGCCGGAAGAGAGATCGATCACCACCACGGAGCAGATGCTCGATGAGATGTGTGCAACTCTGGGCGGTCGCGCTGCTGAAGAAATTAATTTTACCAAAATTTCAACCGGCGCTCTCAATGATCTGGAAAGGGTTACAAAAACCGCCTATGCCATGATCTCATATTACGGGATGAGCCCTAAAATCGGAAACCTGAGTTTCTTCGATTCATCGGGGCAAACTGATTTTACTTTCAGTAAACCTTATAGCGATAAAACCGCCGAGCTGATCGATCAGGAAGCCAAATTAATGGTTGAACAGCAATATGAAAGAGCAAAGAAAATACTATCTGACCATAAACCCGGTTTGATTCAACTGGCTAAGAATCTTCTGGAAAAGGAAGTGATCTTCAGTGAAGACGTTGAAAAAATATTCGGACCCCGGATAGGTCGAAAGCCTGAGGAAATGAAGAAACTTACCAGGAAAAAGAGTCCGGTTAAGGTGGCGGATGTTGTTATAGGTTCACCTGTTAAGAAAAACAGGGCAACGAAGAGTAGGGATGACGTAAGGGCGTGAGGGCGTGACGACGTGACGACATGAGGGCGTGAGGGTCTGAGGGAGTGAGGGCGTGACGGCGTGAGGACGTGACGGGTTCACCTGCG
>CAYGFI010000198.1:0-7632 GCA_964349045.1 uncultured Chitinophaga sp. | reverse complement strand
TCTGCCTTCGCTCCTGAAAAGTTCATTAATCGATGAAATTCCTTTGAGTCCACATTTATTCTCTGATGAATTTCTTTCAACTCCCCTGTCGTAATCTTCACCAGTTCATTATTATCCATTGTCAGATAACGAAATAACTCATTAAACTCCAGATTCTCATCTACTCCTTTACGAAATGCAGGCTCAGTTTCAAAAATAGTGCGGTAAAGGTTTTCATCGATCATGCGTACCTCCTTTAAAACCGTATCGACCCGACTATATTTATTTGCCAGGTACTCATAATCCTGGGATAAGGCTTTGTTTTCCTGTCTGATTTGGCTTTCGCGGGGAGTATCAAAGAAAAACGAATAAAGAACATTAAGTAAAATTGCCAGCATAAGACTTCCTGCAATCCATGAAAATGTTTTGAAGAGTCTGGAACGCAAATTTTGATTAAGTTTTAAATACTTTAAATTATCAGGATCGTATTTAAAATGAGATCTTGGCATATATTTCAAATTCTTGTCACCATCCGGTTAAAATCAAACAATTACATGTTTAAAGTACCCTGGTATATAATTTTTGCTGCAAGGTAAGAAAAAAACAATTTACTGATTCTGTATGGTTAATTTAGAGTCTGGGAAGTAATCGCCTGATATTCCTCTGCATTAAGGTTTTCATAATAAAACAATCTGGGATTCACTGTTTTACTATTATATATTACTTCGTAATGAAGATGGGGACCGGTTGAGCGCCCGGTGCTGCCAAGCAGACCCAGATACTGTCCTCTTTTAATGGATTGCCCGATCTTAACGTCAATCTTATGTAAATGAGCATAACGGGAAATATACCCGAAACCATGGTCAATAATAATTTCCTTGCCATATCCGTTTTTTGCGTCAATTGCTGAAATAACTATCCCATCGCCGGTGGCATATATCTTTAGTCCGATTTTACCTGCAAGGTCAAGGCCCTGATGCATCCTTCTTTTATTTGTAAATGGATCCCACCGGAATCCATAAGAAGAGGTGATCCGGAAATTATCGTCAGGTGAAATGGGCTGCATGGAAGGTTTAGAAGCGATAAGTTTTTGCTGTGACTGGGCTTTAATGAATAAATCGAACAAATAACCTGATTGGAGCTTTGCTTTGGTGGAAAGTTTCTCAAGATTTAAAGCCGTATTATTTACCATTTTATTACCATTACTGGCAAGATCTCCATATGGTATCTCAGAACCTCCATAACCTGCTTCTCTAAGTGAACCCGGGAGAGGACTAAGATCAAAAACGGAACGATAAAGCTTATCATCCCGTTTTTGTATCTCCTGCAGAAGCAATTCCGCTTGTGTAATATTATTGTTTAATTTCTGGTATTCTTTCCTTAGTTCCTGATTTTGTTCCGAAAAATGATCAATCTTCGGAGAAAGGTAGAATTTATCGAATGTAATACGAATAACCGTTGCAAGTATTATAACAATCGAAAGATATAAAGTGAAATCCGAAATTTTTTTTCGGATCGGCGGATTATACCTTTCATATTGTAATGTTTCCGGATTAAATATATACTTTCCCTTTAACATGCCTGATATTCAATGATTAATATAAATTAATCTAAAGTTGAGCGTAAATGTAAATTAAAAAAATTAATTTTACAACCTTTGTTATTAGCACAGTGGACTTGATACTGAAAAACTTCCATAAAGGTTACATTTTCAGACAGATATTTTATCCAAACATCTAATTTAAAATGACATCGAACGATTTACGGTCCCTGTTCCTCCAATTCTTTACTGAAAAAAACCATGACATAGTGCCATCTGCCCCCATGGTAATTAAAAATGATCCCAGTCTTATGTTTACAAATGCGGGGATGAATCAGTTTAAGGATATTTTTCTGGGAAACTCCCTTGCAAAAAGCCTTCGTGTTGTTAATTCGCAGAAATGCCTTAGAGTTTCAGGAAAGCATAATGATCTTGAAGAGGTAGGGCATGATACCTACCATCATACCATGTTTGAAATGCTTGGTAACTGGTCGTTCGGAGATTATTTTAAAAAAGAAGCCATTGATTGGGCATGGGAATTCCTGACCAAAACAGCCGGCATACCTGCTGACAGGCTTTATATAACTTTCTTTGAAGGCAGTGTGTCTGAAAATATCAGCATGGATGCAGAAGCAAAGGAATACTGGTCCAGGCTGGTTCCTGCCGACCGGATCATTCCCGGTTCAAAAAAGGATAATTTCTGGGAGATGGGTGATACAGGACCCTGTGGTCCCTGTTCAGAGATTCATTGCGATATCCGCGATGATGAAGAAAGGAATAGAATTCCCGGCTCTGAGTTGATTAACAAAGGGAATCCCCTGTTAATCGAAATCTGGAACCTGGTTTTTATTCAGTTTAACCGAAAATCAAACGGATCCCTTGAAAACCTTCCTCAGAAACACGTCGATACAGGCATGGGATTTGAACGCTTATGTATGGTCGTTCAGGGTAAAAAATCAAACTACGATACAGATATCTTTCAGCCAATAATCACGAAAATTGCTGAGTTAACCGGAATTAAATACGGGAAAGCTACTGAAAGTGATATGGCCATGAGAGTAATGGCCGACCATTTAAGGGCCATTTCTTTTTCAATTGCCGACGGACAACTTCCCTCAAATGCCAAAGCCGGGTATGTTATCCGAAGGATCCTCCGGAGAGCAGTACGTCATGCATATACGTTTTTGAACCAGTCTGAACCATTCCTTCACAATCTGGTCCCTGTCCTGGTAAAAAACATGGGAGAATCCTACCCTGAACTCAGGACCCAACAATCGCTTATTGAAAAGGTAATTCAGGAAGAGGAAATATCATTTCTCAGAACACTGGAAAACGGAATCCGTCTTCTCGATCAGCTTGCTGAAAAAGCTATCTCCAATAAACAAGAAAGCATTAGCGGCAAGGATGTTTTTACTCTTTACGACACCTATGGATTCCCTCTTGACCTGACTCAACTCATTTTAAAAGAGAAGAATCTGTTCGCTGACGCCGAAGGATTTGAAAAAGAAATGAAAGAACAGAAATCCCGGTCAAGAAATGATGCTGTAAAGGAGACGGGCGACTGGACCATACTTGAAACAGGGCCTGAGAATGTTTTTGTGGGATACGATCATTTCGAGGCTGATGTGAGAATTCTTCGTTACCGCCAGGTTAAATTAAAAGGAAAAGAATTTTATCAATTTGTATTCAATATTACACCCTTTTATGCGGAAAGTGGCGGACAAGCAGGTGATAGCGGGTACATCTCTGATGGGAAAGAAAAGATCCCAATCCTCGACACGGTTAAAGAAAATAATCTGGCTATTCATCTGAGCAACCAGCTTCCTTCAAATCCCAAAAATACCTTTAAAGCAATTATTAACGGGGGAGCAAGAATAAATACCGCCGCTAATCACAGTGCTACACATCTTTTGCATTTCGCACTCCGAAATATACTTGGACCCCATGTGGTACAGAAAGGGTCTCTGGTTAGTCCTGATTATCTCCGGTTCGATTTCAGTCATTTCCAAAAAGTAAGTGACGATGAAATCCGGGCTATTGAAATTATAGTAAATAAAATGATCCGTGCGAATATCCCCCTGAATGAAAAACGTGATATACCCGTTAAGGAGGCCCTCGACATGGGAGCCTTGGCGCTTTTCGGGGAAAAATATGGTGAAAGCGTAAGAGTGATCCGGTTTGATGAATCGGTTGAATTATGTGGAGGAACTCATGTGAAATCGACCGGTGAGATCGGCTTTTTTAAACTAACCAAAGAAAGTGCCATTGCAGCAGGAATAAGGAGAATCGAAGCCATAACCGGCATTAAGGCACAGGAGTATATTTTTGATCAAACCGACCAGCTCCGAAAAATATCAGAACTTACCGGAGCCACCGGAGAACTTATTCCCGTAATTGAAAAAATGGTTGCTGAGAATCAGAATCTCACCAAGCAGCTCGAGAGTAAATCCCTTGAAAAATTATCATCTCTGAAAACCGAACTTACCGGAAAAATTGAGGAAATAGGTGATATCCGGTTTTTGTCATGCATGGTGCAGGTAGACCATGCAGGCCTTCTTCGTGACCTGGCATTCCAGGTAAAAGGTGAAATGGATAATTTATTCCTCGTACTTGGCGCAAAAATTGAAGAAAAAGCAAATCTGGCAGTAATGATCTCCAATAAGCTTGTTGAAACGAGGGGATTGAATGCTTCTGATATTATTCGCGAAATTTCAAAAGAAATCCAGGGGAGCGGTGGTGGGCAGCCATTTTTCGCAACCGCCGGCGGGAAGAACCCGGCCGGACTTCAGAGAGCATTGGACAGGGCCAGGGATTTTGTTAACTGAATACCATTCCCGGAGAACGAGGATGTGCCGGTACCTATTATCATTTCTTTATGTATAATTCACTTAATACTCACTAATATTCACTTCCACCCGCAGTACCTCAATACCTTATATGCCTGTTAATAAGTTTTAGTCATCGTTGAAGGAACAACCAGCAAATAAGAAGCTTTACCAAGATATTCCTTCTCAGGTTTATTAATATCCCCCTGTTCTATGGTTGTAATGGTTTTTATATTCAACTCCGGATCAGCCTGTTTCAGATACCAGACTATGCCCTCAAAATTATCAGAATGAAATGACCCGTTTATATGGTAAAAAAGTCCATCGTCTTTTTTATTCTTCAAAATAAAATGAGCCATGGTCGCGTCCTTTATGGCCTGAGCCTTAGGATATTTCTCATCAATTTTCATTTCCGGATGAGTATCGCCCATTTTCAGCATTTCCTGGTAACCGGGCAGATTTATATCGAATGGGATGGGTAATGGTGCAATCCACCTTAGCTCCACTTCTTTTAAAGTGTCAAGTGCAGCAAAATTCCCTTTGAAAACTGCACTTGCATATTTCCGGGGAACATTGGTAGCGATAAAAGGAATTTTATGATCCTTTGCAAAATCAACAACAGTTTTATAATCGGTTGTGTAATTTTTCCAAAGTCTGGCCTCTTCCCCAAATTTCTTATCATCATAACCACCGTTCAGGTATTCATCGAGCGCAAATTGATTATCGGACTCAAACATTTCAGCCCCCGCAACCAATAAGCTGTCATGGGATCTGTACAGTTCAACGAAAAGCTCATATTCAAGCCAATGTGAAATGGGGTTATCATGTAATTCGCCAAAAAAAACCATATCAGATTTTTTAAGATCTTTTACCATTCTGGACCATTTCACTTCTTTTCCTCTTGAGGTAAAGAGTTTGTAGGCGGGTTTATCTTTGGCTGTAATGTTTGAGAAAATCAGCATAAAGACGATGAAAGCTAAAACCGGTTTCATTGGAATTTATTTTGCAGTTAATTCTAAATTGCTTTTTTCAGCATTGAAATTTTTTGTAAGGTATTGCGTCCGCCCTAAAATAAAATTTAAATGCTAATTTTATAAATGTTGTACACTCAACATGGTAAATATACGAATGTTCGGAAAACAAAGGATTATTTATCACAATACTCTAAGCCTTTGAATGTGCAGGACAATTTATTAGGTACGGTTTTAATTAGTTATAATCCAATAATGTTAAAAATATTTTACACCTTTAATTACTCCATTTTCACAAGCCCATAAAATAGTCTAAATCCCAAAGACATTCCTAAGCCTCGTATATAACTGAATATATGTGCATTAACAAATTAATTTGAATAATGTAATTCGTATCAATATTTTTAATTCGATTTCTTGTGTTTAAATATTCTTATATTTGATCAAACTAAAACTCGTTGAAATGGAAGTAAAAAGAACCTTCGATCTGCTTGGCAGGTACCATGAATTGTACCTTCAGAAGCCTGATGCCCTTGCCGGAAAAGAAAACGGTCAATGGGTTAAATGGTCCGCAAAAGATTATATTGAACAGTCCGAATGGACCAGTTACGGTTTTTTGGCGCTTGGTCTGAAAAAGGGCGACATGGTTGCCACGATTTCCAATAACCGGCCGGAGTGGAATATTGTTGATATGGCGCTCAGTCAGGCCGGTGTCGTTAATGTTCCAATTTATCCGACCATCAGCAAAGAGGAATACGATTATATATTAAATCATGCGCAACCGAAATTCGTAATTGTTTCAGATAAACTACTTTACGCGAAAATTAAACCCATAGTAAGCGGGGCCCCTTCCATAAAAGACATCTATACATTTGATGAAGTGGAAGATGCGAAAAACTGGAAAGAGATCCGCGAGCTTGGTAAAAAAAATGCAGGGGAATTAAAAGAAAGGTTAACTGACATAAAAGCCTCTATACTTCCCGACGACCTTGTTACATTACTCTATACATCCGGAACAACGGGATTCCCAAAAGGGGTGATGCTTTCACATAATAACCTGGTTTCTAATTTTATCACTACAGCCACAGTTCACCATCTGAACCACAATCACCGTGTTTTATCCTTTTTACCGATCAGTCATGTTTATGAGAGAATGGCAAATTATCATTTCCAGTACAAAGGCTTAAGTATTTATTACGCGGAGAATATGGGAACCATTTTACAGGATCTCAAAGATGTCAAACCTCACGTATTCAGCAGTGTGCCACGTCTGCTTGAAAAAGTATATGATAAGATAATCGGAAAGGGTAAAGACCTTCCGTTCCTGAAAAAACAGATATTTTTCTGGGCTGTCAACCTGGGGATGCATTATAATCCGCATAAAAGCAGCTTGTATTATGCTTCCAGGCTCAAAATTGCACGCAAGCTGATCTTCTCAAAATGGAAAGAAGCCCTGGGCAATAATGTCGAAATCATTGTATCCGGAGGCGCTGCCCTGCAAGCCCGCCTCGCAACTATATTCTGGGCAGCTGATATGAAAGTTCTCGAAGGATATGGCCTTACAGAAACCTCCCCCGTGATTTCCATCACTAACCTGGCTACTATGGAAATTAAATTTGGAACTGTTGGGCCGGTAATTGACGGCGTTGAAGTTAAAATTGCTGAAGACGGCGAAATTCTCTGCAAGGGACCTAACCTCATGCTTGGATATTATAAAGCGCCGGAACTTACGGCCGAGGTTATTGATAAAGACGGTTGGTTTCACACGGGTGATATCGGTGTTTTTGAAGATGGAAAGTACCTCAAAATAACTGACCGGAAAAAAGAAATTTTTAAACTGAACAGTGGTAAATATATTGCACCTCAGGTAATAGAAAACAAACTGAAAGAGTCCTTCTTCATTGAAAACCTGATGGTTATTGGCGAAAATGAAAAATTCGCCAGCGCCCTGATATCCCCGAACTACGAATTCCTTCACAATTGGGCCGGTATGCACGGAATTAAATTCCGTGATAACCAGGATCTTATTTCAAATCCTCAAACCGTTTCAAGGATTCAGAAGGAAGTCAATGATATGAATAAAAACCTTGGCCTCACTGAACAGATCAAACGTTTCAGGCTGGTTGTTGAGGAGTGGACCCCTGCTACCGGCGAATTATCTCCGACCTTAAAACTTAAAAGAAAGGTTCTTACGGAGAAATACCAAAATCTGATTGAAGATATTTATTCCGTGGATAAGGGTGGGGTGGATTAAGCGTTATAGTAACGGGGTAACGGGGTGACGGGGTTACGGAGTTACGGAGTTACGGGGTAACGG
>CAYGFI010000197.1:0-7732 GCA_964349045.1 uncultured Chitinophaga sp. | reverse complement strand
ACAGCCTTTTTTATTTGAGATGGTATAATTTATTTAACCAGTCCTTTGAAAACATCATTTGCAAAATACTTCGCAAATTCTATGTCGACAACAGCACGTTTTTTCAGTGCACTGTCCTTTGCGAATGCAAGACGAAGGCTTTCGAATACGAGTTCATCTTTGCTTTGTTTAGCAGCAATAACAGCCCTGAGGTAATCTTTCTTAGCAAAATCTTTCTCTACCCTTCCCAAAGTTGCAAGAGCGCCATCGGAATCTTTCTTCAGATATTTAACCAATGCAGTATTGAATTCATCGGTATTGCCGAAATAATTGGCAGCTGCATCATAGTCGCCCTGTATAACTTTAATAATACCCAGGTTATAATTTACTTCAGGTCCAGCGCCCATAGAAGCAGTGAAAAGTTCCTGTGCTCCGGCAACATCTCCATTCATAAGAGCAACACAAGCAAGGTTGTTATTGACAACATCACTGCTCTTCAATTCTTTTGCTCTTTCAAAATCAGCTTTTGCAGCATCAGTATTGCCCAAAAGTAAATTTACATAACCTGCATTATTTGCAGCTCTGAAGCAAGTCGGGTAATTTGCAGAAGTCTTTTTGTAAACAGCCAGTTTGGTATTAAGATCTGTAAATAAAGTTGCAGTATAGAGAATTTCTTCCAATTTTAAAACATCAGGATTACTTGCCCAAAGACCTTTCAGTTCGTCATCGGAATAACCTACCATATCTGTGTTAACCGTAAGTTTTGATCTTCTGAGCTGGGGAAGAATCTCATCAGCAATAGTCTTGTAAGCTGCAGCGATGTTTTTGATCTCTTTTTCACGAACAACGGGATCGGAATACATGGAAAGTACTCTCAGGATGAGTTCCTTATCCTGGATATTGCTTGATTCCATAAGTTTTTTGAAACCGTCCCAGTCTTCAGCGGTATATTTTTTTGAAATAAATCCTGCATCAGAAACTTTCTGAACTTTTGATTTTTTCAGCTCTTTTGTCAGATATTCTGAAGCAGAACCTTCACGTTTCTGAGCTAATTTATCGTTAAGTTCAACAGCTCCGTCGGGAGATGCATAAGCAGATACTTCAAGGTTTTTAAGATCAATTTTAGCGTCGGCATTAGCTTTACTGATGAAATTCATGACTTTTACCCACTCTGCTTTTTTCAATTCTGAAGCCCTGATGTCGGCTCTGTTTATAACATAAAGTATGTCGGCCATCATGGATTCCGGAACAATTCTCACGAATTTATCACCAATCATAACTGGTTTGGGATCGATCATAACCAGTTTGGGGGTTGCAACAACTCCATCAGCCAGTTTAAAGTCGCCGAAAGGTATTTTTTTACCTTTTAGGTCAGCTTCAACCCTGACTAATAATTCTGATTTCATCATATCTTCTGTAAAAGGAACTGTGCCTGACATTGTAGCGGTTCCTCCCGTGGCGAAAGATATTGCCTGGTTGTTTCCCTGCACTCCTTCTCCCTGAAATACTTTTGCGGGATATGCAGTCTCACCTTTTTCGTATTTCAAAATTGGTGTTACTGAAAGAGTAGCTTTTTTGTTGAAATATTTCGCGGGATATTTCACATCAATTTTCATAGCTACCTGATCGCCATGTTCCTCCAGGATTTCAGGAGAAACTTTATAATATTCTTTAGCAGACATTTCTTTCATTTTGTTGATACCTCCGCAACTGCTGATAGCGAATGCTACAAAAGTGAGAAGTGCTAAGTAGGTCAATTTTTTCATGATGCTCTGGATATTAGTTAAAAAGTAAAATTATTTCAATTTTTTAAATTACAGGCAAATCTATGAAAATAATTCCTTAAAAAAAAGTGTTATGGCTCATTTAGGTTGAGATTTCTATAAAATTACCCGATTTATACCTTCAGAATAATGTGTGTTAAAGATGCAACTCTTAATGTTCAGGTAATCATCCTGATTGGTAAGGTAATTTAAATTACTCACGTCAATAAGAAGAATTCTTAGATTCGATTTTGTTTTCAGGTAATCAAAATATCCATTTTGTAATTTCAGTAAATAGGCATCATCAATATTTTTTTCATATTCCCTGCCTCTTTTTCTTATATTGGATATAAGCTTTTCGACCGGTAAATGAAGGTAAACATACAAGTCGGGAACCGGCAGATGCTGGTGAATGATATCATACAACTGTCTGTAAAGGTGAAATTCATCATCTTTCAATGTAATCCGGGCAAAAATTAACGATTTGGCGAAATAATAATCGGCTAATATCAGGTTCGAAAAAATAGTCCTGTTACTCAACTCTTCCTTGAGTTGATGATACCGGTCGGCCAGAAATGAAAGCTCAACCTGAAAGGAATATCGATCCGGATCCTCGTAAAATTTAGGCAAAAAAGGGTTTTCGGCAAAACGCTCCAGTATAAGCCTGGCCTTGTAATCTTCTCCAAACTTTTTTACAAGAGATGTCTTTCCGGCACCAATGTTTCCTTCTATTACGATGTATTTGTAATCCATTTTATACGCTTCGCTTAGTATGTGCGCTTCGCCTGGTGAGTACGCTTCGCTTAGTGAGTGAGCTTCGCCTGGTGAGTCAGACTTTGATTACAATCAATATCATTTACTCACTATCTCTCACTTTTTCTCATAATCGGGTTCAAAATCCATATTAAAAAAAGCAAAGGACCACATATCGGCATACTCTTCAATAACTTTTGTCATAGGTTTTCCTGCCCCGTGTCCTGCATTGGTTTCAATCCTTATTAACACGGGATTTTTACCTTTGTATTTATCCTGCAAAGTTGCTATATATTTAAACGAGTGTGCAGGAACTACGCGGTCGTCATGATCGCCGGTAGTGACAAATACAGCCGGGTATTTTACTCCCCCGCTAATATTATGAATGGGTGAATACCTCAGTAAATATTCGAATTGAACCGAATCCTCGCTGGTTCCGTAATCGGTTGCCCAGTACCTGCCGATGGTAAATTTATGGTAACGCAACATATCCATTACACCAACAGCAGGGATAGAAACTGCAAAGAGTTCAGGCCTTTGATTAGTAACCGCACCAACTAAAAGTCCGCCGTTAGACCCTCCAAAGACTGCAAGTCTTTTCTTTGATGTATATTTTTTATCCGTAAGGAATTCCGCTGCTGCAATAAAGTCGTCAAACACATTTTGCTTTTTCAATATCGTTCCTGACTGGTGCCATTCCTCGCCGTATTCTCCCCCTCCCCTGATATTGGCAACAGCATAAACGCCGCCGTTTTCGAGCCAGATAATATTCCTTACGGAAAATCCAGGGGACATGGTGATATTGAATCCCCCGTAACCATAAAGAAGCGTGGGATTGGTACCATCCATTTTTAAATCCTTTTTGTGAACGATAAACATGGGAATCAGGGTTCCGTCCTTACTTTTATAAAACTCCTGTTTGGTGACATACTCATCAGAATTAAAATCCACCTCCGGTTTAAAAACAAGATCACCAGTATTCGTTTCTGTATTATAGCTAAAAATGCTTGCAGGATAATTAAAAGATGTAAACTGGTAAAAAGCTTCTTTATTCTTAGCTTGTGAATTAAAGAATGTGACACTCCCAATTCCCGGTAATTCAATATCATAAAGATACTTACCCTCGTCAGAATAAACAGATAGAATATTCATTGCATCCCTGAGGTACCTTGCAACAATCTTATCTCCGCCAAAATTGCATGCTTCAAGAACCTGTTCCTTGTTTTCCGGTATTACATCGATCCCTGTTGAAAGCAAAGGATTATTCATATTGATGCTGAGAAGTTTATATTTTGGAGCATCATAATTTGTGTGAAGAAATATCTTTTCATCAATGTTACTCTCAAAAACAAAATCATTTTTAAAATTATCCACTAATCTGATAAATTCCGCATTCTTTTTTGACAAATCTTTTACATACAGAGCATTGCCGGTGGTTGATTCAATTACACTGATAATCAGGTACTTTTCATCATCACTTACCGTAGGATTAAAGCTCCAGCCCGGATGTTCCGTATCTTCATAAACCAAAACATCAGCAGATTGCTGTGTTCCGGCTAAATGATAATAAACTTTATTATTCAGGTTTTCACCTTTCAGGGCATCTCCTTCTTTGGGTTCATTAAAGCGGCTGTAAAAAAAACCGTTCTTATACCAGGCAATTTCACTGAATTTTATCCATTTCAAATGGTCATTTAAATCTTTTAGACCTTCAATTTCTTTAATAAAAAACTCATTCCAGTCAGAACCTGCTTTTGCCCTGCCATACGCCACATATTTTCCATTGTTGGACTCTGAATAGGAAGTCAGGGCAACAGTTCCATCAACAGACCAGGAATTTGGATCCATGAAAACCTGGCCGGGATCGGAAAGATTTTTCTTAAACATAATCACATCCTGGTTCTGTAAACCCGTGTTAAATGAATAGAAATAATAATCCCCTTTCTTTTTAAGGTTTCCCATACGGGAGTAGTTCCACAATTGTGTGAGCCGGTCCAGGATCGCATCCCTGTAAGGTATTTCGTTCAAATAAGCATTAGTGACTAAATTCTGGGCTGTAACCCATTCGCCTGTCTGTTTTGACATATCGTCTTCAAGCCAGCGGTATGGATCGGCAACAGCTGTGCCAAAATAATTATCAACAGTATTATCCTTAAATGTTTCGGGATATTGTATCTGTGGGGTTGAGCATGCTGTAATAAGAATTGCCATAATGGGAATAGTTAGCTTTGTCATAATAATTGATTTAATGAATGATGTTAGCATGTTTGAAACAAAGATAAGAGAATTAAGAAAAAGCTTTGTCAGAAAAAGATGTTGTAAAATTGGAATGATGTAAATAAAAAAACGCAGAGTTTTAAACCCTGCGCTTCGTTTATTATAAAATTCCTTATGCTTTTTGTTCCGGTCTGGGGAGGAGAACTTTTCTGGAAAGCTTAAGTTTTCCGGTTTTCGGATCGATATCGATGAGTTTCACATCAATCTCATCACCTTCCTTAAGAACCTCATCAACCGTATTGAGCCTTCTCCACTCAATTTCAGATATGTGCAGAAGCCCTTCTTTTCCGGGGATAATTTCAACAAATGCACCGAATGCTACAATTGCCTTAACTTTTCCCCTGTAAACTTTGTCGACTTCAGGAACTGCTACTATCCTCTGAATACGAACCATAGCAGCATCGATAGAATTTTTATCCACAGCCGAAACATCAACAATGCCTTTATTATCAACTTCTTCAATAGTTATTACCGTACCGGTCTCTCTTTGAATTTCCTGGATAATTTTTCCTCCCGGGCCAATCAATGCGCCAATTACTTCTTTGGGAATTTCAATCCTGACGATACGGGGAGCGTGGGGTTTGTAGTCGTCACGCGGCTCAGAAAGCGTTTTCATCATTACATCCAGAATATGCAACCTGCCTGCTTTTGCCTGCTCAAGAGCTTTGGATAAGACCTCAAAAGAAAGACCGTCAACTTTAATATCCATTTGTGTGGCAGTGATCCCATCTTTTGTTCCTGTCACTTTGAAGTCCATATCTCCAAGGTGATCTTCATCGCCGAGGATATCGGAAAGCACAGCCCATTTACCGGTTTTTGAATCGGTTATGAGTCCCATGGCAATACCTGAGACAGGTTTTTTCAATTTCACCCCGGCATCCATCAGTGCAAGTGTTCCTGCGCAAACCGTAGCCATTGAAGACGATCCATTGGATTCAAGGATGTCTGAAACCACCCGGATAGCATAAGGAATCTGATCAGGACCGGGAACCATCCGCTTAAGCGCCCTGTGGGCAAGGTTTCCATGACCTATCTCACGACGACCGGTGCCACGATATGGTTTAGCTTCACCGGTTGAAAATGGAGGAAAGTTATAATGTAAAACGAATTTTTCGGTTCCTTTAAAAAGAACCTCATCTATCATTTTTTCATCCATTTTTGTTCCCAGGGTAACTGTTGTAAGGGACTGTGTTTCACCGCGGGTAAAAAGCGCTGAACCATGAGTTGCCGGCAGATAATCCACCTCACACCAGATAGGGCGGATCTCATCGGTTTTTCGACCATCAAGACGTATTCCTTTATCGAGAATGTTATTACGAACAGCAGATTTTTCAACATCGTGATAATATTTTTTCACGAGAGATTCTTTAACATTTTCTTCACCAAGTTCTGCTTTCAGTTTGACCAAAAATTCATCTCTGATTGCCTGAAAATTGTCAGTACGCTCGTGCTTGTCAGGATTGCCTTTGGCAGCAAGAGCATACACTTTATTATAAAGTTCTTTTTCAATACGGGCTTTCAGTTCCAGGTCGTTTGTTTCGTGGGAGTATTCACGTTTGACAATTCCCAGTTCTTTTGCCAGTTCTTCCTGAGCAGTACATTGCTTTTTGATTGCTTCATGAGCAACGCGGATGGCTTCAATCATGTCGTTTTCAGAAACTTCACTCATTTCACCTTCTACCATTAAAATGTTTTCCCTGGTAGCCGCGACCATCATATCGATATCGGCGGATTTCAATTCTTTAAATCCTGGGTTTATAACAAAATTCCCGTTAACGCGGGCTACTCTTACTTCAGAAATTGGTCCGCCGAATGGAATAGTTGAAACGCTGAGCGCTGCAGATGCTGCCAGACCTGCAAGGGCATCAGGCGCCGTATCGTTGTCGGCTGAAAGTAACATGACATTAACAAATACCTCAGCATGATAATCATCGGGGAAAAGCGGTCGCAGGGCCCTGTCAATTAAGCGCGATACGAGGATTTCGTAATCACCGGCACGGGCTTCCCTTTTCATAAATCCGCCCGGAAAGCGGCCG
Organism: uncultured Chitinophaga sp.; assembly: GCA_964349045.1. Classification (GTDB taxonomy): domain Bacteria; phylum Bacteroidota; class Bacteroidia; order Bacteroidales; genus JACJXF01. The sequence goes on along the minus strand of CAYGFI010000197.1, from coordinate 924 downwards.
GAAGCGGCATATTTTTCTTTATATTCAACTGAAAGAGGCATGAAATCGGTATCCTCTTTCGCATCAATGGCGGCTACGACAGTTGCAAGAAGCATGGTATTTCCCATTCGAACAAGAACAGAACCATCAGCCTGCTTGGCCAGTTTACCGGTTTCGATGGTTATGATCCTGCCATCGCCCAGGTCTATATGTTTTTGTGTGAGTTTATACATTTTTCTATTGTTTCTATTGATTTCTTTTGGGGGATATTGAAGTTACAAGGTGAATGAGTAACAGGTTTTGAAGGTAACGGGCTCACCTGCGCTAGTGCTACGGTGACTAAAAGGTAACGGGGTAACGAAGATTATTGATTGATTACTGAAATTTAAATTTTCCTTTCAGTTATTCCATCCCATGCTTACCGTATTCCATTAATGAAACTGGGTTGTTAACAAAAACGGCAATCGAAGGAATTGCCTTTTTGCATTTTTATTTTCTCAGGTTCAGGGCTTTCACGATATGCCTGTATCTTTTGATATCGGTATCTTTCAGGTAATCGAGCAACCGACGCCTCTTACCAACAAGTTTAAGAAGAGCTCTCTGAGTACTGAAGTCCTTTTTATTGGTTTTTAGGTGCTGAGTGAGGTCATTGATCCGGGTTGAAAATAATGCAACCTGTGATTCTGACAAACCCGTATTGGTCTCTGATTTCCCGTGTACTTTAAAAATTTCTGATTTCTTTTCAGCAGTTAACATTCTTAACAATTTTTAATTTTTTCTTTCACTTTTTTCGAACTGCAAAAATATTCAAAAAATTTAATATAACAAGATGTATTTCAAATATTATTTTGTGGGGACGTGACGATGTGACGATGTGACGATGTGACGATGTGACGACCTTTAGATTAGCAAAATTAATTTTAATATTATAATCTGCTAATATTA
>CAYGFI010000196.1:0-7812 GCA_964349045.1 uncultured Chitinophaga sp. | reverse complement strand
CTTTTATTGGTTCCAAATTAGTTTTTGTAGATTTGAATTGGAAATCAAACTAATAAACTTTCTATATGGAAAAAAATGTGTCGTATCTCATGCTTGCTTCATTAATTGCATTGTTTATTGCATCTACAAGCTGTAATAAAAAGAATGTTATTGTTCCTGCAAAGCAATACGCGGTAGAGGATTTTTTCAGGAATCCCGGGAAATCCGGTTACATGCTTTCACCCGATGGAAAATATTACGCCTACCTTGCACCCTATATGCGCCGGATGAATATTTTCGTGCAGGAAATCGGCAAAGATTCATACACTCAGCTAACAAGAGATACGGCGCGCGACATAAGCGGATTTTTTTGGGGAAATAATAATCGGATTCTCTATTTGAAAGACTCAGGCGGTGATGAAAATTTTAAACTTTTCGGTGTAAATATCGATGGTTCTAACCTCACAGGGCTTACTGATTTCGATAAGGTCAGAACAAGTATCATCGATCCATTGCCCGACATAGACGATTATGTCATCATAGAATTGAATAAACGTAATCCCCAGGTTTTTGATCCATATCGTCTTAATATCAATACCGGAGAACTTACTTTGCTTGCAGAAAATCCGGGTAATATCCAATCATGGATTACGGACCATGATGGCAAATTGCGCGTTGCAATTGCAATTGTAGATGGTGTAAATACATCTGTGTTATTTCGTGAGACTGAAAATATTCCTTTCAAAACGGTAATAACAACCAGTTTTAAAGAGACTATGTCGCCTCATTTTTTCACTTTCGATAACACGAATGTTTATGCATCCTCGAACCTGGGCCGGGACAAAAATGCTATTGTAGAATTTGATCTCCGGACCGGCAAAGAGCTCAGCATATTATATGAAAATCCGGATTATGATGTTGACGCACTTTATTATTCAAGAGCCCGAAAGGTATTAACAACTGCTAGATACACTTCATGGAAGAGGGAGCGGCATTTCTTCGACGAGGAATTAAAGACTGTATTTGATAAACTGAAAATGGAACTGGGCGATATTAGTTTTGAAATTGTATCAAATAACAAAGCTGAAGACAAACTGATTATTCGTTCATATAGCGACAAATCGCTTGGAGCCTATTACCTGTTTGATATAAACACAAACAGTATTTCCAAAATTGTTGATGTTAGTCCATGGCTTGATGAAAATGAAATGGGAAATCAAATCCCGGTTGAATATAACAGTCGTGATGGACTCACCATTAATGGATACCTGACTCTTCCAAAAGGTTATACCCTGGAAAATGCTAAAAATCTTCCGGTTGTGGTCAATCCCCACGGAGGACCATGGGCCCGTGATGAATGGGGATATAATCCTGAAGTTCAGTTTCTCGCAAACAGAGGATACGCAGTTTTTCAGATGAATTTCAGAGGATCAACCGGCTATGGTAGAAAGTTTTGGGAAGCTTCTTTTAAGCAATGGGGCAAAACCATGCAAAACGATATTACCGATGGTGTAAACTGGCTCATTGAAAAAGGAATTGCCGATGAAACCCGCGTTGCCATTTACGGTGCAAGTTATGGCGGCTATGCTACACTTGCCGGTGTAACATTTACACCTGATTTGTTCGCTGCAGCCGTTGATTATGTTGGGGTATCCAACCTGTTTACTTTTATGAAAACTATACCTCCCTATTGGGAAACCTATTTAGCCATGCTTTATGAAATGGTAGGTAATCCGGTTGCCGATAGCGTTCTGATGTATGAGGCATCTCCTGTCTTCCACGTGGATAAAATTAAAACTCCGCTTTTCGTGGCACAGGGAGCAAACGATCCGCGTGTAAACATTAACGAAAGTAATCAGATGGTCGAGGCGCTTAAAAACAGGGGCGTAGAGGTTGAATATATGGTAAAAGAAAATGAAGGCCATGGATTCTATAACGAAGAAAACCGTTATGATTTTTACCACGCAATGGAAAAATTCCTTAATGAGCATTTAAAAGAAGCATCCGTTAAAGAAAATTAACTCTTATCAAATAAACAGTAGTAACAAATAAATGCTGATACTTCGGCAGTCGCTCATCATAAAAAGCGCCTGAAGTTATTAAAGTATAAAGGACTATTTAACCTTGTTACATGAAATAGATTTGCAATTAAATAAATGGAATTCTGCCCCCTTTGCTCCGGCCCCGGTGAAGTATTCTACAAAAAAATGTTCTATATATGCGGAGAATGTTTTGGGATTTTTCGTTCCATAGAAAATCGCCCGGCTCCTGAAAAAGAAAAAGCAAGGTATGAACTTCACAGGAATGATGTAAATGATATTGGTTACCAGCAATTTGTTTCTCCCGTTACATCAGCTGTTTTGCAGTCTTTTTTACCCGAACATAAAGGTCTTGATTATGGCGCCGGATCAGGATCCGTGATATCTAAAATATTGAAAGATCAGGGATATAATATTAAACTATTCGATCCGTTTTTCCATAATTTCCCGGAACTCCTGAACGAAAAATACGATTACATTGCTTGTTGCGAGGTAATGGAACATTTTTATTATCCTGCAAAAGAATTTCAATCCTTAAAAGATCTCCTGAAACCAAATGGCAGTTTGTATTGCATGACTCATATCTATAACAGTGAAATTAACTTTGATACCTGGTACTATAAAAACGACCCGACACATGTTTTTATTTATCAAAAGCAAACCATTTTATGGATATATAAAAATTTTGGATTTTCAGATATTTCCATTGATAATCGATTGATTCGGTTTATTAATTAAGTCCATTTAACTCTTATGAATTATCACCCGGACAATAAAAACATAGTCATACAGCTTAATTCTCTTTCCAAAACATTTAAAAGCCTAAAGGCAGTAAATGATCTGAGTCTTGAAATTAAGTCCAATGAAATTTTGGGTTTACTGGGACCAAATGGAGCCGGCAAAACTACCGCGATCCGGATGATAATAGGTCTTCTTAAACCTTCATCAGGGGAAGTGGTTATTCACGGGTTGCCCTGGACGAAAATCCCGGAAATGAGAAAGAAAATTGGTTATGCTCCACAGGACAATATATTCTGGCCTAAACTTACTTGTCTGGAACAGCTTATTTTTAGTGGAAGAATGTATGATTTAAGCGCCCGGAAAGCCACAACCAATTCAAAGAATATTTTACAAAAACTGGGACTTGAGGAGAAATCCAATTCTTTGGCTTCTACTCTGTCAGGAGGAATGAAACGACGATTGAGCTTAGCTCTGGCGCTTGTGCATGATCCTGAAATTCTGGTACTTGATGAACCGGAGGCTGGCCTGGATCCTCAAAGCCGGTTGTTGGTCAGGGAATATATAATGGGACTTTCATCAGGGAAAACCATTATTCTCAGTACACACAATATGGATGAGGCCGACAGGTTAAGCGACAGGATCGCTATTATGGACCGGGGTGAATTATTAATGACCGACACTCCCGGTAATTTAAAACGAACCATAGGTAAAGGAGATATTCTGGAGGTGGAAATGTCACAGGAAACTGTCAGTAATATGGTTAGTTGGAGGTCGGAAATGGAATCCCGGGGACTGGGAGTTCAGTTTCATGAGGATGTTTTTCTGATTCAGGGAATGGATTTGATTGGGAAAATTCCTGAAATAAGCAGGATTATCCAGCAAACAGGTGGAAAAATCCTTAAAATGACTCTTCGCGAAAACTCGCTTGAAGATGTATTTATTCATCTGACAGGGAGGAGGCTAAGGTCATGAGAATTTTTGAAATACTCCGTAAATCAGCAAAGGAACAGATCCGCAGTTTCTGGATTCTTTTTCTTACCGTTGCTATGGCCCCCTTTTTCGTGGGAGTCTATTATCTGATTAATGAAAGCTCACTCCCCGGTTATGATATTTTAATTATAAACCATGATAAAGGTTTTGGTACAGAAAATAAAATTGTAAATCTGGGAGATGAATTAATTAAATCAGCTAACCCGGATCTTTTTATTAAGAATGATATCCCGGTAACAATTTCACATATTAATAATCAGGATAGCGCCATCAATTTGCTGAAGAAAAAGAAGGCTGATGTTCTGATCATCATCCCGGAAGGATTTTCAGACAGCCTGATGCTGGGTCTGACTGAGAGCAGACCCGTTCCTCCTCAGATTGAGTTTATTGGCGATATGACCAACTTCAATTATATGATTGCCGCCATCTGGGGATCAGAATATATAAGGATTTATATCGGGAATATTTCAGGCTTCCCCTCCCCTTTCAAGCTTAAAGAAACCAATCTTGGACAGACTTCGGGTTTTGATGATTTCGATTTATACATGCCTGGTTTGCTGGTCCTTTCCATAATAATGTTGATGTTTACTGCCAGCATTGCTTTTGTAACTGAAATTGAAAATGGTACCATTTTAAGATTCCGTTTATCAGGGATAACTACATTTGAGTTTATTACCGGGGTAACGATCATTCAATTAATAATCGGGCTATTCTCCCTGCTGTTAACATTGGGAATCGCGGTAATGCTTGGATTTCAATCCACCGGTTCCTTTTGGTTGGTTTTATTGGTGGTTTTCCTCGTCGCGCTCTCCATTATTGCATTTAGCGTAATTCTTGCTGCTCTGACAAAATCCTCGAATGAGATCCTGGTGATTGGCAACTTTCCTTTGTTTCTTTTCATGTTTTTCACAGGAGCAGCATTTCCTATGGAAGGAAGAGTGATTTTTACCATTGGTGGCTACCCTGTGAACTTCCAGGGGCTTATGTCTCCTACCCATGCTGTTTCGGCCATGAAAAAAGTTATGCTGATGAATTCGGGTTTTACGGAAATAACACCGGAAATTATTTCTCTGACCACACTGACACTTATTTATTTTACCATCGGGATCTGGCTTTTTAATAAGAGGCACATGAAATTTGGAGCGTGATAATAAAAATCATAAGTAAAAAAATACCTTTTTAGCATAAATTACTCCTGGTCATTTCCTGTGGTAACTCTAAATCCAATTAAATAATGGAAGAAAATCTGTCTGTAAATGAATTCCGTCTTTTAAAAGACTGCCATTTATGCCCAAGGAAGTGCCATGTAAACCGTATGGAAGGGAAGTCAGGATATTGCGGGGCGGGCGCCGGATATGAGATCGCTTCTATTTCCATCCACAAAGGTGAAGAACCGGTTATCAGCGGGAAAAACGGCATTTGTAATGTTTTCTTCAGCCATTGTAATCTGCAATGTATTTTTTGTCAGAATTACCAGATTTCACATAAAGGATGCATAAATATCCCTCCTGATCGCAAACTGGATGATGTGGTAAGCTCTATAAAAGTTATTCTTAACGGGGGAGTTGAAAGCCTGGGATTCGTGTCGCCTACACACATGATCCCACAGATGAAAGCCATCATAAATGCTCTTTATGAGGATGGCTATTTCCCATACGTTGTTTATAACACGAATGCATATGACTCAGTTGAAATGTTAAGGTTACTGGAAGATTGGGTGGATGTGTACCTGCCCGATTTTAAGTATGCCGGCCGGGAGTTAGCCTTAAAATATTCAGATGCCGGGAATTACCCGGAATTTGCACTTCCGGCAATCAAAGAAATGTACCGGCAAAAAGGAAATGTATTGCATCTGAATGAAAAAGGAATTGCAACAAGAGGTTTAATCGTGCGACACCTGGTGTTGCCCGGCGCTGTTGAAAACAGCAAACAGGTTTTACGCTGCCTGGCAGATGAAGTCTCAACCGGAATTTCACTGTCCCTGATGTCACAGTATTATCCAATCTCCCGGGTTTTAAATATCAAACCCATTAACCGTAAACTAAACTCCGCGGAATATAAGCAGGTGATTCAGGAAATGGAAAAACTCGGGTTTTTAAAAGGCTGGATTCAGGATCATGACAGCGCAGAGTTGTACATCCCTGATTTTGAATCGGAATCTCCTTTTTTTATTCCCTGAAAGGGATCCATACCGTCATTCTTCCCGGTTCGCGGTTATCCCATGCATAATAGGGAAGAAAAACTAATTCCTTATCCCCTTCTGAAGCTTTAATTAACTGCATATTATTCTGTATTGAATCACCGGGAATAATTGAAAAGTGTGTTTCAGCCGACAGGAAAAGTGAATCGAAATTAACAGTTCTGTTATCAGTTTGCTCTGCACAATAAACCAGGGGGCCGCGTTGAATGGCACGTTTACCGGTGTTTGCAAAGACTTTTGGATCTGCCTGCTCAAGATTTACCGGCATTTTAAGATCTAATACAACCTGATCCCCTTTTTTCCATTTCCGGGATATCTTTATATAACCTTTTTCAATATCGGGGGAGTTGATTTCCTTACCATTTACCTGTATATCAAAATCTCTGCACCATCCGGGAATACGCATCCTGAGTACATAATTCACTGCCTTATCGGGATTAATTTTAACCATTACATTACCATCCCAGGGGTAATCCGTGACCTGGCTGATTTGCAGGTTTCCACCTGGAGAGTTGATAGTAACGGAACTTCCTATATATAAATTTATCCATACTTCCTTTTCAGAAACAGAATATATATAATTACCAACAGATGGGAGAAACCTTGAAATCTGGCTGGGACAACAGGCGCAACCAAACCAGGCCTGGCGGTGGTGGTTTCCGGCAGATTCAAGCGGGTTTACATAAAAAAACAAATTTCCTGAAAGTGAAATACCGGCCAGGGCGCCGTTATATAAGGCCCTTTCCAACACATCAACGTATTTTGAATCGCCTGTGAGATTATTCATCCTCTGGTTCCAGAAAACCATTCCAACAGAAGCACAGGTCTCACAATAAGCCGATTCATTCGGAAGATCATAATCTATGGTAAATCCTTCATTATCCCCCGAAGATCCTATCCCGCCGGTGATATACATGTTTCTGAATATCACGTCATCCCATACAGGATTAAGCGCTGAAATATAAGATGTATCACCGGTTTCAGCAGCAACATCAGCCATCCCGGTAAACATGTACATCGCACGGACAGCATGTCCGCTAATGGAACTAATCTGACTTACAGGAACATCATCCTGGCAATAACGGGGCCCCCATTCCGGTTTTTCCCATATCCACCCAACACCATGCTTATGCCCCCTTTCTTCCAGCAGCCAGAAAGCCAGATCGGAATATTTCCGGTCTGCCGTTATGTGATATAATTTAACAAGGGCCAGTTCAATTTCCTGGTGCCCGGCAACCCAATGTCGCTTACCAGGACCGAAAACTGAATCGATATGATTCGCGAAGCCGGTAGCCACATTCAGAAACTTATTTTTACCCGTGGCATTATAATAAGCGATTGCCGCTTCAATCATGTGTCCGCCACAATACATCTCATGTTTGGTCATATCCGTCCATCGTTTTTCTATTCCCGACAGGGTGTAATACGTATTAATGTATCCGTCGGGTTCCTGTGCCAAAGCGATAAGATCTATCCAATTATCCATAAGTTTTTCGAGTTCAGGGTTTGGATTGTTAACAAGCGAATAGGCAATCCCTTCCATAGCCTTATAGACGTCGGAATCATCGAAATAAATGCCTTCATGATCTCCTTCTTTTAGTCCGGCTGCCTTTTCGAAATTTGAAATACGGGCCGTCTGGTTTTGAATCTGATCAATGCAGGCATCCAGTGTTGCAGTTGCATGCATTTGAAGCCGGGGTTCCCAAAAGGAATCGTTTATTTTGACCTCTGAAAAATTAACAGGGGTCAGCAAAGAGAATTTCTTTTGCTGATTTTGATTCCCGCAGCTTGCAAATAAAGAAAATGTAACCGGTAAAATCACTTTGAATAATATTTTCATGGGATTTTTATTAATACATAAAA
>CAYGFI010000195.1:2080-7982 GCA_964349045.1 uncultured Chitinophaga sp. | reverse complement strand
CCGCTGGTGCGGGACAGGCTATCATCCCACTAAAATAAATTTTGTTATGATGAAACCCTCATTCACTTGAGTACACAACAAGGACATGAAAATACATGAGGATTCCATGAGAAACAACTTAATATACAATAACATAACTCAAATATTTTCTCATGAAACAATCTGTCTCAATGAAATGGTTAAGTGATATGGCATTCGAAGCCAATCTGAATGATCATAAGATATTAATTGATGCTTCTGAAGACCATGGAGGAAAAAACCTGGGTCCAAGACCTAAAGGACTAATGCTCGTTGCCCTTGGAGGTTGCACAGGAATGGATGTTGTGTCAATTCTGAAAAAAATGCGTGTGGATTACAAATCTCTTGAAATTGTTGTGGAAGGCGATACAGCCGAAGAACATCCTAAAAAATTTCTTAACATGAAGGTAATATATAATTTTACAGGAAAAGACCTTCCTCTGGATAAAATTCAAAAAGCAGTTGATATGTCACGTGAAAAATATTGCGGAGTATATGCCTCATACAAAGATGCAATGCAGGTTGAGTATATTATCAATATCCAGGCTGTCTGAAAAGTAAGTCCTCAGATCCCTTATAATACTCCTGAAAACTGCCTCAGAAATCTTGCGTCATTCTCAAAATATAAACGCAAATCCCTGATATGGAATTTGAGCATTGCTAAACGTTCTATACCCATACCAAATGCATATCCGGTATATTTTTTACTGTCAATGTTATTGTTTTCCAGAACGGCCGGATCAACCATCCCGCAACCCAATACCTCAAGCCACCCGGTATATTTGCAAACATTACAACCTTTTCCTCCGCATAAAGAACAATTTATATCCATCTCTGCACTAGGTTCTGTAAAAGGAAAGTAAGAAGGTCGTAAACGAATCTGGGTCGTCGCTCCAAACATCTCTTTAGCAAAGTATAAGAGTGTTTGTTTTAAATCTGAAAATGATACATTCTCATTGATGTACAATCCTTCTACCTGGTGAAAAATACAATGAGCCCTGGCTGAGATAGCCTCATTTCGGAATACCCTCCCTGGAGAAACCGTACGAATAGGAGGCTTTGTATTCTCCATAACTCTTACCTGTATTGATGAAGTATGTGTACGTAACAAAATATCGGGATTCTTTTCAATAAAAAACGTATCCTGCATATCTCGGGCCGGGTGCTCAGGTGGAAAATTCAAAGATGTGAATACGTGCCAGTCATCCTCTATTTCAGGCCCTTCAGATACAGTAAAGCCTAAATGCGAAAAAATATCAAGAATCTCACCCCGCACTATTGAAATAGGATGTCTCGAACCCTGTAACCTGCTTTCTCCGGGTAAAGTAAGATCAAGATAAGACGAGCTAACCTCTCCTCCTGAAAGTTCTTCTTTAATTCGATCAATCTTTAACTGAATAACCTGCTTTAATTCATTTAATGCCTGGCCAACCTCTTTCTTCTTATCATTGGAAACATCCTTAAAATCAAAAAATAACTGAGCTAAACTCCCCTTCTTGCTTAGATGCTTTATTCTGAAATCCTCTAATTCAGCAAGACTGTTTGCCTTAAATTGATCTGCTTCAGTAATTAACTCTTTAATTTTATCTAACATATAGCAGTAATTTTTTTTGCAAAGTTATAAATAACACGATCTCCTTGAAATTTAATTATTACCGTACTCTAAAATTGATATGGAAAAGCTGATATCCGTAACCGGTCGGTTATTGGAATCTACCGGAACTTGCATGAGCTTCTCGAGAACTTCAAATCCTTCCTCAACTTCTCCAAAAACAGTATACCCGCCATCAAGATGCGGTGACCCTCCAATTTTTGTATATGCAGCGATCTCTGCCTCTGAAAATGGCCTATGCTTATTGCTCTCCACCATAAGGTCCAGCTGTGCTTTTGTAATCACAGAACCTTGTACTATATAAAACTGCGACCCGGAGGAGGCTTTTGTGGGATTGGCCTGGTCTCCCTTACGTGCTGCAGCTAAAGCTCCTTTTTTGTGAAAATACTTGGGAATTATCTCTGCCGGAATTGTATACCCTGGTCCACCTTGTCCTAAAACCTCTCCACTTTTTGCAACTTTTGAATGAGGATCGCCTGCCTGAATCATAAAGTTTTTGATGAGACGATGAAAAAGCTGACCGTCATAATAACCCTCTTTAATCAGTTTTATAAAGTTCTCCCTGTGTAAAGGGGTTTCTTCATATAAAACAATCCGGATATTTCCTGAATCTGTAGAAATAAGAATCCTGGTAAACTCATTATTGTCAGCACTTTGAGCAATGATATTACCTGCAGTATACACAATACATAAAAGCGAAATAATAAATATTTTAATCATCTTTTTATTATTAGAACCAACAAAAGTAAACATTTAATAATATTTTCTGATAAAAAATAGGTTACCTTGGTTATGTGTTTAACTTATCGTCAAAAAATTTTACTTGACACAAAACATTTTTTAAAATGAGGAGTAAAGTGGGTATTATTGGTGCCGGCGGTTTAATTGGTACCGCATTGCAGAAATTCATGGCTTCTAAATATGAAGTTCAGGTATTTAAGAGCAAAATTCTTTATTCGGATGCAGAGCACCTGGCTACAAAACTTGAGAGTCTTGATATTATTATAAATCTTGCAGGTCACCCGGTTGCAGGAAGATGGAACAAAAAAATTAAGAAACTGATCTATAATTCCCGGATTGACACCACAAAGAATCTGGTTAATGCAATTAATATGATGAAAATAAAGCCTTTTCATTTTATAAACGCTTCAGCTGTGGGTATTTATGCTGACGGTAAATTATGCGACGAAAATTCTACCCATTTTGCCGGTAATTTTCTTTCTAAAGTTGTCAGAGATTGGGAAAGGGAGGCAGAGAGTGTATCTGGTGTGAAGCTTACAATTATTAGGATTGGGGTAGTTCTTTCACGCACTGGTGGTGCTTATACTTTTCTAAGGAAAATTTTTAAAGTAGGTGTCGGAGGTAGAATTGGAAGTGGAAAACAGGGTTTCTCTTTTATTTTAATTGACGATCTTATAAGAATTTTCGATTTTGTGATATGCAATAAAATTTATGGAATAATTAATGCAGTCTCTCCGAATCCATCTACGAATCAATTTTTAACTTTGGAATTGGCGAAAATTTTAAAACGTCCCGCCCTGATACCGATACCAGTTATTTTAATTAAATTATTGTATGGTGAAGGTAGTTGTACAATTTTGGATGGACAGAAAGTCGTTCCCTTCAGATTATTAGAGTATAGATTTGTTTTTGTCGGAAATAATCTCAGCACCTGCCTTAAGATACTGGAGAAATAACTTATACCTTTGTTCAAAATATTTGATGAGTGAATCCTATAAGGCAACTTGCCGGACAAACAGCTGTTTATGGCCTTGGAATTGTCGTTCCAAGGCTTCTTAATTATCTCCTGCTTACTCCATTTTATACCAGAATTTTCGATAAGGGCGAGTATGGTATTATTACTGAGTTTTATGCTTATATAGTGATTTTAATGGTTTTTCTGACTTATGGAATGGAAACGGGGTTTTTTCGTTTTGCAGATAGAGAACATAATCAGAAAAATGTATATCGCTCAGCTCTTCTGGCGCTTGGCTTCAGCTCTTCCATTTTTATCATTTTTACTTTCGTTTGTTCTCAGGGACTTGCAAATAGTCTGGATTATCCTTCTAATCCGGAATATATATGGTGGGTGGGTATGATCGTTGGTTTGGATTCATTTGCTTCAATACCTTTTGCAAAGCTCAGACTTGAAAATAAGGCATTTAAATATGCATTAATCCGGATACTCGAGATTACAGTGAATATTGGCGCTAATTGGTTCTTTCTTTTTTATTGTCCTGATCATTCTGATACCGCCTGGGTTTTAACTGTGTATGATCCTGAAATTGGTGTTGGTTATGTCTTTATCAGTAACCTTTTGTCTGTCGTGGTCAAAGTTTTATTTCTTTTTAAGGAGATTTTTTTTCAACCTGGAATTTTTGATTTTCCACTTATAAAAAAAATGTTGAAATATAGCTTTCCTTTACTTGTTGCCGGTCTTGCCGGAACTGTAAATGAGGTTATTGATAGAGTACTTCTGAAATACCTTATTCCCGATGCTCAAAATCCAATGGAACAATTAGGAATTTATGGTGCCAGTGTAAAACTTGCCGTTCTTATGACTCTTTTTATTCAAATGTTCCGATACGCCGCTGAACCTTTTTTCTTTTCAAAAAAAGACGAAAGTAATGCTAAGGATATATATGCAGAGGTAATGAAATATTTCGTTTTTTTTGGTATGGCGATTTTTCTTTTCGTTATGCTGTTTATGGATATTTTTATCCTTTTTATCGGACCTGATTTCAGGGAAGGAGCATCGATTATACCGGTTGTATTAATGGCTAACCTTTTTATGGGTGTTTTTTACAATTTGTCAATTTGGTATAAACTCTCTAATAAAACAATTTGGGGAGCCTACCTGGTAATTATTGGTGCAGCCGTAACTTTCCTTATAAATTTTATCTTTATTCCTTATTATGGATACTATGCTTCTTCATGGGGACGTTTTATTAGTTACCTGTTAATGATTTTACTTAGTTTCACTTTTGGACAAAAATATTACAGGATTAATTACCAGGTAAAAAAAATGTTGCTTTTCGTTGTTTTGGCTTTATTGTTTTATCTTGCTTCAGATCTTATTATGATCAATAGTAATTTTATTAAATATTCATTTTACTTTCTTCTTATGGCTTTATTTTTTGCAGCTTTTTACTTCTCTGAAAGGAAGGGAAAATTGAAAACTTATTCTTTTCGGTTGTCTTCAAAGAAGTAGCGCATTTCGGGTAAAATAGGGAGCAAAGGAATACTCTTGCAATAAAGGGATTGGTAATCCGAACTTAAAAAATATATTATTTTATGATGAAGATTAAAATAATCAATAAATCTAAAAATACGGTGCCTGAGTATAGCACAGTTAATAGTGCTGGTATGGATATAAGAGCTAATCTTGAAAACCCGGTAATTTTACATCCCATGCAAAGGTCTTTAATTCCGACTGGTATTTTTCTTGAGTTACCTCAGGGATTTGAAGCGCAAATAAGACCCAGAAGCGGACTTGCTGTTAAATCGGGGATAACAGTCCTGAATACACCTGGGACAATTGACAGTGATTACAGGGGAGAAGTGGGGGTAATTTTAATTAATCTATCTGATGTCGATTTTGAAATTAAACATGGTGATAGAATTTGTCAGATGATCATAGCTAAGCATGAAAAAATTAATTGGGATATTGTTGATAATCTGGGAGCCTCAGACCGCGGAACAGGAGGTTTTGGTCATACAGGAAAATAACTTTATATGAAGCATCAGAGTGTTCTCAAATACTAACTCAATTAAATACAAATTAAATGCAAATAGGCTTTATCAAATCAATAAAAAAAGTAGTATTAGACAAATGAAAATATTTTTCTTAGTTGCTGCATTGGGTTTTTATAGGGTTGCATTTCCTCAGGTAAATGTTAATAAATCAATTCTTAGTTCTGAATATTCATACCAATATGCCCTGATTGAAGCTTCAAGACAGAAGATGATAGGAAATATTAATGAGGCAATTAATCTTTATTTATCCTGCGTGAAATCTAATCCGGAATGTGATGTTGCTTATTATGAACTTGGTACGGTATATTCAGCCTTGGGTGAAAATAATAAAGCCGAGGAATTTCTGGCAAAAGCGTATAAATTAAATGAAAAGAATTACTGGTACGGAATTGCATATTCAGAATTATTGAAAATAAATGAGAAGAGTTCTAAATCTCTTATCATTCTTAGAAAAACAAGAAAAATTAACAAATCAAATTCACTTACAGTTGATTTTAAAATTGCTGAAATATATAC
>CAYGFI010000195.1:0-2070 GCA_964349045.1 uncultured Chitinophaga sp. | reverse complement strand
AATATATACAGATGAAGCAAAATATGCTAAGGCATTAAATTTACTGGAAAAGATAGAAAAGGAAAATGGTATTTCGGAATTAATTAGTTTTAAGAAATTTGAAATATATAAGCGACAGAAGAAATTTAATAATGCTGAAAATGTGCTTAATACACTTATCCAAAAAGCACCTGAATTAACTGAATATAAAATAATTCTTGCGGAATATTATTATGAAATTGGAGATACTGTAAAGGCTCTTGAATCATATGAAGAAGCATTTGAAGACGACTCTTCTAATATCTTCGCTATTACGAATCTGGCGGATATTTATTCTTCCATTGGTGAAAATGGAAAAGCATACTTTTTTTTGAACCAGGCCTTTCTGAATCGTAACATACCGGTTGGTAACAAGATTCAGACTATGATGGTTCTGAATAAGGACCGCGAAATGATAAGAAAAAATAGTGACTTGATTGAGGAAATGGTAAGTAGTTTAATTATAGAATATCCAGATAATTATGATGTAAAAACTGTGGCGTATGATTTTTATAACGGCTTGGATAATCATTCAAAAGCGCTTTCTATAATTAAAGAAATACTAAGTGAGAAGAAGGATGATTATATGATTTGGCAACAAGCATTATATAATGCTTCTATGTTGGAAGACTATAACGAGTTAATTATAATAGGAGAGGAGGCTGTCAAATATTTTCCTAACAAAAATGAATTGTATCTTTTTATCGGAATGGCATATTTTCAACAAAAAGAGTATACTAAGGCATATTCTGCTCTTGCAGGAGCCTATAGCTCTATCAGGGAAGGGGATAAAATTAAAGCTCAGTTTCTTCTCTTTCTTTCCGAAGCTGCCTATAATATTGGTTTCAAACAGGAGGCATACAATTATTATGAACAGATTATCGAGAGTGATCCGGCAAACGATTTAGTGAAAAATAATTACAGTTATTATCTTGCCCTGGATAGCGTTAACTTATTGAAGGCTAAATCATTGAGTTATAGTACTATTGAAAATTCGCCCGACAACAGTACTTTCTTGGATACGTATGCGTGGATATTATTTAAATTGGGCGATTATGAGACTGCTAAATATTATTCTAAAAGAGCTTTGTCTATAAATGCTGAATCTGATCCGGATATTATTTTCCATTATGCTGAAATTCTTTTTGCCAGTAAGGATATGCTTTTATCAGAAAAATATTATAAAATAGCTTTGGAACGTGGATATGATACGACGATTATTAAGGAAAGACTCCAGCGTTTTTCTAACGAAAAATAAATTTTTTTTAGGATTTGTACTTGCCAGCTTGTTTCTGTTATCCTGCAAATCTGTTCCTGTATCTTCTCCTTCTGCAGATGCAGATTTTTCACGGCATTTATACAAAAGGTATGAAGAAACCGGTGGAAATTTTTTTTCAGCCGATCTGGATTTGCGGATTAGCAATGTTGATACTAAAAATGTAAAAGGGAAAATATATATTCATAGAGACGAATATATTTTTGCCAATATGAGTTTTCTGGGAATAGAAATAGGTAGAATTGAATTGTCTGTTGATAGTATTAAATTGATTAATAGAATTGAGAAAAAATTTTTCTTTGGAAGTATCGAAGATCTGAATTCTAAATTTAATATCGATCTTTCATATTATCAGATCGAGTCTATTTTTCTTAAGGGTATTGTATCAGATAAAAAGGAAAACAGAAAGAAATTTAAGAACAGAATTCAGGAAAATGAACAATTTTATTTTTTTGTATATCAGAATTTAAATGGCATAAAAGTAAAATCTGTTTTCGATAGAAGTTCTTTTGAACAGAAAGGGATAGAAATCTTGGATGGACATTCTTCTTTTTACCTGGAAGGTTCGTTTAGTAATTATTATGCGGATGGTTCATATCCTAAAAATATCCGAATTGATTTGAAAAGCGATGATTTTAATGCAGAAATTGATGTAACGGTTGGAAAAATTTCAAATAGTAAAATTCTTTCCAGATCATTTGTTGTAAATAATAAATACCGTGAAATTATATTCTAAAATAGTAAATTTTTTTCTGTTGGAAATATTGTTGCACTTG
>CAYGFI010000194.1:0-7984 GCA_964349045.1 uncultured Chitinophaga sp. | reverse complement strand
ATAATATATTTCTTCTCTCAAAATTATCCATTTTATTATCAAAATATAACATTTTTGTATCAAGAAAAATATTTGAAAAGTCGAGAGTAAGTGAAAATTTTTCCATAATTCCATGTGGAGTTGACCTAGGTGCTTTTTATCCGATAGATAAATTAATAGCAAGAAAAAAATTAGGCTTAAATTCAAATGAAAAACTTGTACTTTTCTCTGGGTCATTTACCAATAAGGTAAAAAACTATCCCCTTGCTAAGTCTGCAATAAATCTGTTAGAAGGAGTTCGCTTAATAGAACTTAAAAATCTGACTCGTACTGAGGTTCGTTTGATGTTGAATGCATGTGATGTAGCAATAATGACTTCATTTACAGAAGGTTCTCCTATGTTTATAAAAGAGGCAATGGCTTGCTGCTGCCCAATTGTATCTGTCGATGTAGCAGATGTTAAAGAAATCACTTTTGGCGTAAACAATTGTTTTATCACTGATTATAATCCTAATGAAATTGCAGAGAAAATCACCCATATTTTGAATGCGAATTCGAGAACCAATGGGAATGAGCGATTAATACAACTTGGTTTGAATAATGAAGTTATTGGAAAAAGGCTATTAAATATTTATAACCAAATTACAGGTTGATTATATGTGTAGAAATAAAGAAAATAATATTCAGATTATAGCATTTTATTTACCACAATATCATCCAATTCCTGAAAATGATAATTGGTATGGAAAAGATTTTACTGAATGGACTAATGTAAGTAAATCCAAACCATATTTTAAGGATCATTATCAACCCATTATTCCTTCGGATTTAGGATATTATGATTTAAGAAATCCTGAGGTTCGTGAGCAACAAGCTAACTTTGGTAAGGAAGCCGGAATTGCAGCATTTTGTTATTATCATTACTGGTTTGGGAATAGGAAACAGTTATTGGAATTGCCTTTAAATGAAGTTGTTAGAACTGGAAAGCCTGATTTCCCTTTTTGTATTGTCTGGGCAAACCATTCCTGGCATAAAAAAATGTGGGATTCTGAAAAAAGTATCCTAAATAGGGAATTATTAATTAAACAAGAATACCCCGGTGAAGAGGATATTGTTGACCATTTTTATACCCTACTTCCTGTTTTCCAGGATAAAAGGTATTATAAAATTCATAGAAAACTGGTTTTTGTTTTTTATAAAGTTGAAGATATTCCGGATTTGGAATTTTTTAAAACTAAATGGCAACAGTTAGCAGTCCAAAATAATTTGCCGGAATTCTTTTTTATTTCATACTCTGATGAGGCTTTTCGTATTTCGAAAAAGTGTCATTTAAAATGCGATGCAACAATATTATCCCTAAATACTGATGCTGTATCAAAAGGTAAAAAAATGCTGAGAATTTTTTATCGGGCTTTTTTATCAATATTGTCAGTGCAATTAAACAAGCCGTTGCATGTATATTCATATTCAAAAATTATTAAAAGATTAAACTCTCCTCTTTTCAAAGATGAACGAATTTTCCCGGTTATAATACCAAATTGGGACAATACAGCAAGAAGGGGAACAGGAGCTTTTATATTTCATAATTCTACACCTGAACTATTTAAGATACATATTCAAAGTGTATTTAAATTAATTATGCATAAAAAACATGAGAATAAAATTGTATTCTTAAAATCATGGAATGAATGGGGAGAGGGAAATTATATGGAACCTGATTCTAAAAATGGGAAAGGATATATTTATGCATTACGTGAAGCTTTAGATGAATTTCGAACAATGTAGTTTTTCTAATTAGAAAATATGTGCGGAATCTGTGGTATAATTAATCTGAACGGTAAAGTAGCGGAAGAGTTAAACCTTCATCCCATGATGAAAGCTATGAAACATCGTGGTCCTGATGATGAAGGCACTTTTTCAGAGGGGGCTGTTTCTTTAGGCTTTGTGCGATTAAGTATTATTGATCTATCTCAATCTGGTCATCAACCAATGCTTTCGGATGATGGAAAATATGTTATGGTATTTAATGGTGAAATATATAATTATATTGAAATTCGTGAGGAGCTTAAATTAAGAGGCTATAAATTCAAAACAAAAACTGATAGTGAAGTATTACTTAAGTCATTTATTGAATGGGGCCCTGAATGTCTGAACCGTTTCAACGGCATGTGGGCTTTTGTTATTTATAACAGGAATGATAATTCAATTTTTGCAACCCGGGATCGTTATGGAATTAAACCGTTTTATTACTTTGTAGATAATAACCAGTTTATCTTTGCTTCAGAAATCCCTCCCATACTTTGTACTTTAGAAAGGAAACCCAAAGCAAACTATCAGGCTATTTTCGATTTTCTTGTATTTAACCGGACAGATCAAAATGAAACAACTTTTTTTGATGGAATTAAAAAATTACAACATGGACAGAGTCTGACAATATGCAGAGATAAATTAACAATTAAAAAGTGGTATGACCTTCGTTCAAACATCAAACAATCCTTCTCTAATGCTGACGAATACAGGGAATTATTAAGTTCTTCCATTGGTTTACGATTACGAAGTGATGTACCTGTTGGAGTCTGCTTAAGCGGCGGATTGGATTCTTCAAGTATAGTTTCAATTTTGCTGAAAGACTTTGATAAAAAAGATTTAAATACTTTTTCAGCTATTTACAAAAAGGGACAAATGGGTGACGAAACAGAATTTATTAATGAATACAGAACATCTTTAAAAAATATGTTCTTTATAACACCAAACGCCAATTCCCTGAAAAATGATTTAATACAATTTGTAAGAGCCCATGGAGAACCAATCCCCTCAACAAGTCCATATGCTCAATTCTCCGTAATGAAACTGGCACAAGGAAAGGTAGTGGTCACTTTAGATGGCCAGGGAGCAGATGAAGAGTTGGCAGGATATCATTATTTTTTCGGATTTTACTTTAAAGATTTATTTAATCATGGGCGAATTGGAAAACTGAGCAGTGAAATGTATTACTATTTTCTTAAGCACAGAAATATGATGGGTTTTAAGAGTTTTTTATATTTTATGTTACCTGTAAGCCAGCGAACAAAAGTAAGAGTAAATGAAAAAGGATATTTAAATGAAGATTTCGTTAATCAGTATAAAGAAAATAATAGTATTGCCGGAAGTCTTTATGATTCAGAAAGCTTACATGATGCACTCCTGGACCATTTTGAGTATAAATTAGAGCATTTATTAAAATGGGAGGACAGAAATTCGATGTGGTTTTCATTGGAGGCACGTGTGCCATTTTTAGATTTTCGCCTGGTTGAAAAGACATTAGCAACCAGTGGAGATTTGATTATAAAAAAAGGAATGACAAAGTATATTTTGCGAGAAGCAATGAAAGGTGTTTTACCTGAGAAAATTCGTTTGCGTCGTGATAAAATTGGCTTCGGAACTCCTGAAAACGAATGGTTGCGCGAACCTGGATGGCAGAGTTTAATAATGAGTATTCTCGAAAGTGATTCATTCAAAGAACGTAATTTGATAAAACCTGAAATTGCAAAAAACCTCTACAAAATGCATTTGTCAGGGAAAAAAAATGTTTCCAAAGAAATATGGAAATGGATTCATTTAGAAATGTGGTTCAGGGAATTCATCGACAATTAATTTTATATGGATTAAAGTATATGAAAATATTAATTGACATTGGACATCCTGCCCACGTTCATTATTTCAGAAACTTTATAAAACTCATGCAACATAAAGGTCATGAGTTTTTTGTTTCAGCCCGTGAGCGTTCTATCATACATTATTTATTAAACTATTACAAAATAGCATATTACAATCGTGGAAGAGGTAGAAACGGAGTATTAGGAAAATTATTATATATGATTTTAGTTGATGTACGCCTTCTATTAAAGTCATTTTCATTTAAACCGGATGTTTATATTAGTTTTGCATCACCCTATACTGCCCAGGTATCCTGGTTATTTAAGAAACCTCACATAGTGCTGGATGATACAGAACATGCCCGCTTTGGTCATTTGTTGTATAAGCCCTTTTCCAAAACCTTTTTAAATCCATTATGTTTTAAGAAAGATTTTGGTGTACGTCAGATACGATTTAACGGCTATTCCGAATTATTCTATTTGCATCCCAATTATTATTCTCCGGATAACTCAATATTTCAATTGCTTAATCTGCAAAGCAATGATAAATATGTACTTTTACGATTTGTCTCATGGGAAGCCAGTCATGATATCGGGCATTCGGGATTGGATATTAGCACTAAAAAGCAATTAGTAAATCTTTTTTCAAATAAAGGGTTCAAAGTATTTATATCAAGTGAATCAGAAAACAATAATTCCTTTTTTGATCCATATCTTATTAAAATTCCACCCGAACGAATGCACGATGTATTGAATTATTGCGAATTGTTTGTTGCCGAAAGTGGTACGATGGCATCAGAAGCTGCTATTTTAGGCACTCCGGTGGTATATGTTAATAGTCTTCCTCTGATGGGCTATTTAGAAGAAGAACAAAAT
Source organism: uncultured Chitinophaga sp. (assembly GCA_964349045.1). GTDB lineage: Bacteria > Bacteroidota > Bacteroidia > Bacteroidales > JACJXF01. The sequence continues at coordinate 3,494 of CAYGFI010000194.1, read as the reverse complement.
GCTGGGATATTGTTTCACTTTTCTTCATCAGAAGGAGTAATTGAGAAAATCAATGAACTCCTTTCCAGTCCTAACCTAAAGGAATCTTTCCAGTTGTGTCGACAAAAAATACTTGCTGATAAAATTGATCCTACAGCATTTTTAGCTTGGTTTGTAGAAAACTACCCTGAAAGTGTGAAAATTATGAAGGATGAACCGGATTATCAACTGCGTTTTAAATGATTCGGGATAAGGTTCTCCCGCTAAATGGTTGACAGGGCAGGGACTAAAAAATATTGTAAAAAAATGGTTCTTTGTCAGTAAAAGCTAAAATGAAATCTTCGAAAATAAGTCTTTTCCGCAAAACCCTTTTGATATATTCCCTCCTTATAATCCTGGCTTCATTCCTTGCAATAAATCCCCTCAATTCCCCTTTAAACAATACCAACATCCTCTCATTCCGCCTCGAAACCCTGATCCATTTAGTAATCTTCATTCCCTGGATGTTCCTGGTCCGGCTGGGTTACGATGTGAGCTTTCGTAAAGATTTTGCCCGTGCTTTATACTGGGTGCTTTTCGGACTGGCATTCTCCTGGATAACCGAAGTAATACAATATTTCATTCCTTACCGTGCCTTCAACAGTAACGACTTACTGGCAAATTCCATCGGGGTGTTGTCAGGCGCATTGTTTTTTTTACTACCCGGTTAGTTATTAAAATAATGCAAAACAATTTCGTTTAGTTAGTCGAGCGTGAAGAAGTGGTTTTGCGAATTCTAAAGTGTTGATTATTAGAATTTAATTGTTGAAAAGTTAGTGATTATTAGCCTTTGAAATTGCAAGGTTTTCATGAAATTGCAGAAAAACCTTGGAGAAATGATTGGAAAAATTGATAAGACGCCTCAGCTCGAAATGTTTAAAGTTCCGATTAAACAATTCATTAAAGAAAAGCATGAACTGGTATTGCTTTGTAAGAAAATTGACTGGGATCAACTGGAATCCAGCCTGGGCATTTATTACTCTGAAGACAATGGCAGGCCGGGGATACCTATTCGGACTATTGTAGGGATCATACTTCTAAAACGGATGTTCGATGAAAGTGACGAAAGCGTATTAGAGAGGTGGATTGAAAATCCGTACTGGCAATATTTCTGTGGAGAAGTAAATTTTCAGCATGAAGCACCATTTGACAGGACAGAGCTGATAAAATTCAGAAAGCGAATTGGAGATGAAGGAGCAGAGCAGATCTTAAAGATGACGATACATTTATTTCCCAAAAAGGAGATACAAGAGAAAGAAGTTCTTTTGGATACGACTGTTCAAGAGAAGAATATCACGTACCCTACAGATGTGAAATTACAAAAGAGGATTGTTGAAAAGTGCAGGAAAATAGCCTTTAAAGAGGGGATTGAACTGCGGCAAACCTATAAACGGGAGTTAAAACAATTAATGATTGACCAACGCTTTCATAATCACCCCAAGCGAAAAAAGAAAGCCAATGCGGCCGCACGAAAGATAAAGACCATCGCAGGAAGAGTTTTTCGCGATATTGAAAGGAAAATGGATGTTCCTCAGAAATACAGGTATGAAGGGCTGTTCGGTATTTTCAGAAAGATATTAGCACAAGAGAAAAACGGGGAGAATAAAATTTACAGCATCCATCAACCCCATGTAAAGTGTATTGCTAAAGGTAAAGAGGCAAAGAAATATGAATTTGGAAACAAGAGTTCGATAGTGAAAACAAAGAAATCCGGAATTATCGTCGGTGCGTTGGCTTTTATCGAGAATGTTTATGATGGAGATACTCTGGCTCCTCAGTTGGAACAAACAGAAAGGCTTACAGAATGTAAACCGAAGGTTGGTATTGTGGACAGGGGGTATAGAGGGCGAAAAAATGTAAATGGCACAAGAATAGTAATCCCGGTAAAGCTGCCGGCATCTGCTAATGACTATCAAAAACAAAAGATCAGGAAACAATTCAGGGCAAGGGCTGGAATCGAACCCATAATTGGTCACTTAAAGCAAGATCATAGGATGAGTAGGAATTATCTGTTAGATGAGCAAGGTGATCTGGTGAACACCCTGCTAGCAGCGGCAGGGTTTAACTTACGAAAAATGCTTCAGCGGTTAAAGGCTGAAGCACAAAATCTTTTTGTCGAATTTTTTAGGTCGCTGTTCGCTCCAAACTGGGGATTGCAATATGTGTATTGAAAAAACAGGGGTTTTTCACGTTCGACTAGTTACTATAAAAGTGAGAATTAAAACCATGAAACTTATTAAATTATTTGCATATTTGTAATTATTCTATTACATTTATGAGCTATTTTGTAACTTTTTATTTACAATAACGCGAATTCCTCAGGTTTAATGAATCAGATAGGTTCCATCAACCCAATTCCATAACATCCGGATTCTCCCGCTAAGACGGAGCAGACTATCATCCCGCGAAAAAAAATTATTATATGATGAACCGGGCTCTCTATTTCGAAATACTACCCTATATAAATCATAAAAATGCTATCATAATTTGTGGCATGAGGCAGGTCGGGAAAACAAGCCTGATGCGTTTGCTTTACGATATTACTGACGGATCTAAATTGTGGTTCGACTTCGATAATCCGCTCGATCATATTCTCTTTGAAGCTGTTGATTATAATCAGGTTTATTTCGAATTAAAAAAACTTGCCTCCTTAAAAGACGGTGAGCGTTTATTTGAACTTCTCCACTCAATATCCATTCCTCCATTTTTTATCCCTAAACTGACAATTGAAATCCTTTAAACTATACTTTTTCCGAATATCCCATAATAGTGCATAAGCATTAATGAAACTCAGTTCGATAAAAATCTTATTGATAATCAATTTAATGCGAATCATTAAGGGAATATATGTAATGTTAATCGCGGGTTAAACGCAGATCCATATTGCGAAATTAATTGCGCCCTGGCGTCCCGACTTAGTCGGGTCTGCGCTTAATTTTTCCTATCTGATAAATACTTTAAAGCAAACCCTGTTATACACACCTCACTAACACTCACTTTTACTCACTATTACTCACTTTTACATACTATTTGGGTAGATCATAATTATTCCCTATCTTTAGAATACAATGATTAAAAAATTAAATATTTCAAAAGATTTAAAGCCACAATACTTTTGGGACGTTGATATCAACAAACTCGATGTTAACAGTTCTAAAAGGTTAATCATCCAGCGGGTTTTTGAATTGGGAACCGCAAAGGAAATAATGCTGGTCATTAAGTATTATGGCAACAGTGAAGTGGTTGATGTGCTGAAAAACCTTAATTATATCGACCCAAAAACCCTGAATTTTGTATCAAAACTATTTAATGTATCATTACAATCCTTTAAATGCTATACACGCGAACAATTAAACCCGCAACACTGGAACTCTTAAAATCTCTTCAAAACAAGGATTATTTAAAGGGATTTAATCTGGCAGGGGGTACAGCTTTAGCATTGTATATGGGGCATCGCACTTCTATAGATATTGATC
>CAYGFI010000193.1:0-8211 GCA_964349045.1 uncultured Chitinophaga sp. | reverse complement strand
ACTTTTGGTAGTATGACTACCAACACAGATAATAAATTAAAGAGACTCCTCAACGAACATGTACCTGAAACTGTTCTTCTGGCATCTTATTTAGAAAGAATAGGTATATCCCATGACCTTCAGAAATATTATCGTCGCAGTGGTTGGCTCAATTCGATAGGAACAGGGGCTTTTAAAAGACCCAAAGAGCCTGTTGGCTGGCAAGGCGCTCTCTTTGGACTTCAAACTCAGGCAAACATGCAGGTTCATGTAGGTGGTTTGACGGCCCTTTCGCTTCATGGCATAACTCAATACCTCCGGTTAGGATCTGAAACAGTTTATCTCTTTTCCTCCCCAAAAATAAAATTGCCGGCCTGGTTCAATGCTTATGATTGGAATTCTACTATAATACAAGTAAAAACATCAATGCTTCCACCCGCATTAGGAATGGTTAATTTCGAAGAGAAAAATTTCCCAATCAGGATAGCTTCACCAGAGAGGGCAATTCTTGAATGCTTATTCCTGGCACCCGATAAACTCGATTTAGTTGAATGTTATCAAATTATGGAAGGGCTTACAAACCTGCGTCCTAACCTTATGCAGGAATTACTTGAAGGTTGCACATCAATAAAAGTTAAAAGGCTATTCCTGTATCTGGCTGACAAAGCCGGACATCAATGGCTGTCATTTATCGATAATTCCAAAATCTCCCTTGGAAAGGGCGACCGTAGTGTTGTCAAAGGAGGAGTCTATATTTCAGAATTCCGGATATCAGTACCTAAAGATTTGGCGGAATTATGATTTCACCTAAATACAAAGTGCAGGTTGATCTTCTATTGAAGGTAATCCCTCAGGTTGCAAAAGAACAATTGTTTGCTCTTAAAGGAGGCACAGCTATCAATCTTTTTGTCCGGGATATGCCCCGTTTGTCTGTCGATTTAGATTTAACATATCTTCCTTTTGACGAAAGGAAAACAGCATTGCCTTCTATATCCAAAGCTCTTAAGCGTATTAAAACCAATTTGGAAGATAATATTCCGGGCATAAAAGTTACAGCTGCGCCAGCTCGCGAAGGTCAGGATATGAAATTTAATTGTCAGTTGCTGAATGCACAAATTAAAATTGAAGTAAATACTACGACCAGAGGCCATATTCAACCTGTACGTTTACTTCAACTTGCTGAATCAGTACAGAAGGAATTTGGCAAGTTTGCAGCAATATATGTTGTATCGCACGCAGAACTCTTTGGAGGAAAGATATGCGCCGCACTCGACAGACAGCACCCCCGCGATTTATTCGATGTTTATCTGCTGCTTGAAAAAGAAGGGTATACCCTGGACGTTAAATATGGTTTCATAGCTGCGCTCCTGAGTCATATGCGTACAATGAGTGAACTCCTTCATCCCCATTTTTTAGATCAGAAGTCTGCTTTTGAAAAACAATTTGCCGGAATGTCTTCCATTTCTTTTACCTATCAGGATTATGAAGCTACCCGAATCAGGCTCATCAATACAATTCATTCCCAATGGGCCGAAAATGACCGCAACTTTCTGCTTAGTTTTAAACGGGGTACACCCAACTGGAATTTGTTTCCAATTGCAGAACTTAAAAATTTACCAGCCATACAGTGGAAACTTGAAAACATTAACAAACTGATTCGGGAGAATCCAAATAAGCACGCTGAATTATTAAATACTTTGGAAGTTGTATTATCACAAAGTTAAAAGTTAAAGCAAAAGTTTAAAATATTAATGTATTCGGCCTTCCTGATGGCGAAAACCGGAAAAGGGATTATGCCGGTGGATATCCATGAAGCGTATTATATTGTGCTCGATACACTGGATAAATATGAATCGGCCGAAAGATATCCCGAATTCACCTATAATGGGGCAGGGTCATTCAATGTAGTTGAAAGCAATGAACTGGTGAGATTTGAGCTTAATATTGAAGGACAACAAATCCATAATGTGCTGTTCTCAAAATAATTACAATTCTTTACTATTATAAGGAATTAGCATAGTTTAATAATTATAAACCTAATCACAATGGAAACATGGACATTGCCATCTGTATTTTATGGTTTATATTGAAAATAGGTTATTTTTAGAATTAATTCAATTTATTGAAAAATTTGAAGGTATTGGAGATTTACCAAAGCATAAACAATGGGCAAAAGAAGATGCATATGAATTCGCTTTCAAACGATTTCGAAATACATATCTCACACAAGAATATATTGATAAAATTAAGGAAGAAGGATTACAAATATCCAACGAAGAATTACCAAAAATTGATGATGAACTTGAAGATGAACTTGATAATTTACCTTTCTAATTGTAAAAATAAAATCTCAATTTATTAAATACAATTATTCTAATTAAACACTGAACTTCCTTCTGAATTCCTCAAGAACCCAATACTTTATATATTACGTATATTTGGGGGTCAGAAATAAACCAAATAATCGGATGTTTTTTGATAACATTATTAAATGGGGATGCAACAAATTATTGACTCTATTTAAATTAAGAAATTATCTGTGAATAGTTTTGGTGAGTGTATCAGGGTTTTAGATGACAATAAGACCGGTTCGAAATCACTGAACTCTACACGGCAAAGTGTGGGAAGAATGGCTGGGATAGATGGTTTCATGGCACTATTAACCAAGAAACTGATTCGGATGGCAATCCAGTAGTCTTTGGCAAGAAAAAGGTCTTAAATGGTTTTATTTTGGCTCAGGCATCTGACCAATGGGAACTGGGAGAGAAACTCGATGAAATAGAGCTTATGGTTCTGAAATTTAGCACACGTATCGATAACGAAAGAGTATCAAATATAGCTAGGACAGCATAATCCTTGAATTAAGGTTGAAACCATTTTTTTGATATTGATAAGGATTCACGACTGTGGAATGAATGTTTATTTATTTACCTTTAAGTATTGGTTATTATCATTTGTAGTTTTCCAAAATAGCTACGGGTACTAATAAAACAAGCACTGTTCGAATGCTGCTGAAGAAAAAAAAATTATTTTAGTTGATTAAAATGCAATGATGTATGGAAGTTAAATTGAGTCAGGCAGTTAAAATGTTTTTTGGCAATTCCTCGTTGGAAATGGTTTATATTGAAGCAATTGCAAATGCGTTTGATGCTGGGGCTACTAATATTGATATATCTATAAGAATAGCAAATTTTGACAAGCCAGATACCCTTTCAATTGAAATTTCTGATAATGGTGAAGGTTTCACAGACCAAAGAGTTAAAAAATTCGGTAGACTATTTGATGTTGATGAGAGTTCACACAAAGGATTAGGAAGACTTGTTTATGTATGCTATTTTGATAATGTGACCATTGATTCCAATTTTGACAAAACAAAACACCGCTTCTTTAGGTTTGATGAGAATTTCGATGCGAATTCATCTGAAATCACTAATGTAGATGAACATCCCTCTGGTTCAACAATCAGGTTATCAAGCTATACCTTTAGTAAAGTTAAAAGCCATTCATTTTTAACCCCCAAGGATTTAAAAAGCAGGATTATTGAAGAATTTTATTCCAGATTTTTTCAGTATAAACAGGATACGAAGAAAATCCGAATTAATGTCACTTTAAAACTTAGTGAGTACGAATTACATGAGTCGGTCACACTTGATGATATTGCTGACATGAAAATGGTTCAATTTAATTCTACCTCGGCTCTTTTTGATGTACTGCGAATATATTATTCAATCGAGAAGGTCGACATCGGTGAAGAAACATTTATTGCTGCTTTATCAGTAGACAACAGAACAAAGCAAATTGATTTACTTGCACAGGAAAATATACCACTTGGGTATAAAATGATTTTTTTGCTTTTTTCTGACTTATTTGATGGTAAGATTGACCATGCAAGACAAAACTTTATACTGCCAGAAAATGAATTTAAAGACATTCAGACGATGTTTCGTCATGAAGTAATTAAAATTATCGAAAAGAACATTCCAGAAATCACCAAACGCAACTACGATACAAAGGTATCGCTCACGAATAGATACCCTCATTTAACTGGTTTTTTTGAAGAAAAGAACATTGGTTATGTGTCACGAGAGGATATCATTAAAAAAGCACAAAATAGTTTCTTCAGAGCACAAAGGGAAGTGTTAGACGCTCAATCATTGACAGATGACCAATTTAATAAATCTCTTGAATTATCATCCAGAGCATTAACCGAGTATATACTGTTCAGGCAGTTTACAATTGAGAGGCTCAAGAAAATCAGCGACAAGGATGATGAAGCGATATTACATAATTTGATTGTACCAAAATATGAGCAGTTTCACAAAACAGATTTGACAGATGATATCTACAGGAATAATGCATGGGTACTGGATGACAAATACATGACTTATGAAACTATTCTGAGCGAAAAAAAAATGTCTGAATTGGTTGATGTAATTACCAAAGGTGAGTATGTAGAGCCAGATAATGGCAAGCCTGATATAGCTTTGATATTTTCATGTGCCCCCGAATTGGGCAAACCTTTTGATGTAGTAATCGTGGAACTTAAAAAAAGGGGAATTACGCTTGAGGAAAATATGAAAGTTGTTACTCAATTGGAAAACAGGGCAAGACGATTGATGAAGCATTACCATAACCAGATACAACGAATATGGTTCTATGGTATTATTGAGTTTAATACCGATGTTGAAATGCATCTTTCAGGCAATTATACGAAGCTATATTCTACTGGTAAAATGTATTACCAAGAAACCAAAGTAGCTATACAGTTAGAACCAGAAATGAAATTACCCATTGGGATATTTATTATGGATTTGGATTCTGTTATTAAGGATGCTGATGCCAGAAATTCCACCTTTCTTAGTCTTATCAAGAGTAAATTTAATAATAAGTAGAATCAGGGGTTATATTGCAAACGCCGGACACTATTGCCACTTTTGGCCGGAGTGAATTGACCATCGCTGGTTGGAGTTTAGTATCTGTTAATATGCAATTTATGCAAATTGTAATCTAACCGGTCAAATATGGTCAAACCTACTGGTTTTTCCAGAGGCTAAAGCAACCTTCCCTAATTCTGATGTAAACTCATCAGATTTAAACAACAGGTTATAAAATTCTATGCCTTCTGACGGTTCTCCTTTATACATCACTCTTCATAATTACGTACAGCTTTTGATGGTATGGTGTCGGGAAGGTCCCGATATCTATCTGGAACGAAGCGATTTCCTACAGCATCTTCGCGGAGCTTGCTCCTCAGCTATAGCTTCAACGACACGCGGTCAGCGATGCTAAACTTCGCAAAACCTCTGAACTTTTATCACGACCGAAGGGAGTAAACCCGTATGCACTATATCATTTGTTTATGTTTCGTGCTTTTTTCTTGTCATTCCGTGCGTTTTGTTGGCAAGCTCTTTGACTGGTTTAGGATGTGTGATGGGATGTGTAACCAGGCAATGTGCTTGAATTATGCTGGATGAATCAATTAATATACATAAATGATTGAGGAGGCGTAGCATTGAAGTGTTCTTTTATACATAAAGATTCATGGTAAATTCTTGTCGCTTTAATCTTAATAGCGTAGCCCATATCTTTACTTTTAAAATAATCAAAAAAATATTTCTTATTGATGCCAGCAAATTCTTTAGTTGCATTCCATAAGACTGTTGGCTCGGCGCTTAAAATAGATTCAATATCAAACTCTCCAATTACCTTCTGAACTGGTGATGAAGAATATACAACAATAGTTTTTATATTTGGATTTTTAAACAATGCCCTTCTGAATTCATATTTTTTTATCCCTGCGAATATTTTATCAGCAAACTCAGGTTTAATCGATAATAATACTTTCATCACTTTTTGTCTCCTTTATTATTATTTTGAACTGTTCCTTTGTAATTTTAACGAATCCTCTTGGTACAGATTCGTAATCTTTAATAATACCTAATTTAATTAATTGTTCGAGATTTATTCTTTTCGGAAAGGAATAATTGTATAGAAAATTAACTATAAAAGGTCTATTACGTGGATTAAAATTCCACCACTTTTTGAGCTCTTCATTTGTAAAAATGCTTCTCTTTCTACATTTTAAGATAAAATCATTTTCATCATTAATACCTGTAATAGTATTTTCTACAGTTCCAATTGTTGAAATCACACCTTTATATTTACCCCCAGTACGATAAAAGATAATTAAATCTCCAGTTTTTAACCCTTTCTCCCATGAGCGCGAAATGTAAGCTTTCCTTATTGCATTTCTATGCGGTTCATTTTCAACAAAATCAAGCGGTGACTCAGTAGTTAAAATTGAGTCTGGCAATAGTTCGGTATGATAATCAGGCCAAATGGGGCATAGAAATATATTGGTGTTACTCGAAATATAAGGATATGTTAATTTAGGGTCGGTAATATTGAATGCAGGGTCAAAATTCCTAGTTAATACAATTTCTTCACCACAACCTGATTTTTTAATCCCGTGTTCAGCAAATCCCCACGTTTTAAGCATTTCAATTAACCTTTTCTGCTCTTCACGTTTATCAAATATAGTTACGTAAATTTCACTGACTTTATTTACTACAGCATTATCAAATATTATCTTTAAAAACCTTTCACCTAATCGAACACCATTACTCTCAACTTTGAATGTTCCAATTTTTAGACGCTTTTTTGGTTTAAAAACAGGAGTTATATCCGAATAATTTTCATCCTCATTTTCAACTTTCACATACGAGAAAGAGAGTACATTACCTTGGTTTTCTGTGATATATGCTGTTTCTTCGGATTTCTTATTAAACCAAATATCGAAACCGGGATAGTCTTCTCTAAAACTATTAAAAAAGGTATCTTTTAAGTTGACATTACCGAATAATTTTTTTGATACACTTAATACTTTATAATCAACTAAATCGGGATTTTCTGATACAACCTTTTCTAAAAATGAGTTGATATTAAATACCTTTTCAGATATGCCAAGTCTTTCGGCCTTTTTGTGTATTTTCTTATCTTCCGTTACTAATATATCTGCACGTTCACAATATATTTCATTAAGTAGCTGTGTGTCATTTTTATCGTTATCATTATTATCCATCTCTTCCGATACTTTCTTAACGGAATCGTCAAGTGGAGCAGTTGTCTGTAATTCGTTATAGCTTTGGAGTTTAATTTTTAAAGTCTCAACAGCAGGTTTATTGGAATTTTTATTTATTTCTTGAATGGTTATCGGATGAATACATTTTGTATACTTTGCTTTATCTAACCATTTAAAAAGTATGCCTATATCTCTGTTGACGACTGTGCTTGTTTCCCGATGAATAATAATATTTGTGTCAAGAAGTGCTTTCATAGAATATACTTAAATGATTGAAAGATAGAAAATCTTTCCACAGTGCGCGAGAAAAAAATAGTTCTTTTATCAACAGAAGAATTTGCATGTAGTTCTGGGTTGATGAATGTGGTATTTGTGCGTAGGGTTTTCATGCTATTTAATTTGTTGTGTCGCTAACATTGCATGAACTCTAACGGTAAATTGTATGAGTAGTGGCAGATTGTGTGGCACTTACGTGTCAAGGCAAGATAAAGTTTGAGCTGGCTACAAACCTTGATATTTAGCACTTTCCCATTACTTGTACAAAGTATGTGGCGTTTATTTATCATTGCATTTTTAGTATAGTCACTTTTGCCGTCCACTTCGAATCTGATGATTTTGTAAATTATAAGCCTTATTATTCTTTTTGGGAAGATTTGATAAACCTTTTTCCATCTTACACGAGTAATATTCTAAAGGAATAGGATCTCTTGCAAAAGCCGGACACTATGACCACTTTTGGCTGGAGTGAATTGGCCATCGCTGGTCGGAGTTAAATATCTGTTAATATGTTATTTATGCTAATCGTAATCTAACCGGCTAAATATGGTCAAACCCACTGCTTTTTCCAATACGGTAGCGATTGGAATTACAATAAGGAAACGGCAATCGCTGACATAAATCCCTTATTTGAAAGTTTTTTTACGAGCTTGAAAACTGAAAGTATCAAATTTTGACCTTATTAGAAAGATTGGATTGATAAAGAGTAACTAATCAAATGGAGGTCATTACATTGATCAAATTTCGTACATATTAATGTCAATAGTTGTTAATAACTATTATTGCAAAGTGTTGTAAATCAATGAATAAAAAAAACTTTAAAAATCTCTTTAACAACAATAAATAGATTATGTTAAGGGTATTCTATTGATTTA
>CAYGFI010000192.1:0-8302 GCA_964349045.1 uncultured Chitinophaga sp. | reverse complement strand
GATGCGCGCGCGCAGAGGAGCAGCGGAATATGATACATAAGGAAATAGAAGAGTCAGCCAAATGTAATAAGTAAATCGGGGATTACAAATCATTTCCCTGCAATACATTTCATGATATATCTTTTTTTATTTTACAATAATTTGAAAATCAGATGATTATTTATTCCCGAATAAATTTGTAATAATTTAAATTACTGACAGCATTTGCTTTTAATAAAACAAGTGTTAGTTTTACTATTTTATTAAACAAGTGTTATATTTACACTTATAATACTAAGCTATCACTTTAAACAAAAAGCTATGACTACTTTAGACTGGATCGTCCTGGGACTTTTCTGCCTCTTGCTGATTGGGGTAATCATCTGGGTACTTCGTAAAAAAGATCAGGATACTTCTGATTATTTTCTTGCAGGACGCGATGCCACCTGGATTGCTATTGGCGCATCAATTTTTGCTTCAAATATAGGCTCTGAACATCTGGTAGGATTAGCAGGTGCAGGGGCTTCCAGCGGAATGGCAATGGCCCATTGGGAAATGCATGGATGGCTTATTTTAATGCTCGGCTGGCTGTTCGTGCCTTTCTATGCACGCAGCGGAGTGTTTACCATGCCGGAATTTCTTGAAAGAAGATATAATGCTAAATCGAGATCATTTTTATCAATTATCTCTCTTATAAGTTACGTACTCACAAAAGTAGCTGTAACGGTTTATGCCGGGGGAGTGGTTTTCAAAGATGTATTTAATATAGATTATATACGCATTGGAACTGTTTCAATTGACTTTTTTTGGGTGAGCGCAATCGGACTGGTTGTAATCACTGGATTGTATACCACCTTTGGAGGGATGAAAGCGGTACTTTATACATCAGTACTTCAAACCCCCATTCTGCTTTTTGGTTCAATAGCAATTTTAATTATTGGTCTTATTAAACTTGGCGGATGGGCAGATATGATGGAAATCTGCCGTGCTACTCCTGTCAACGAATTTGGTGATTCGATGACCAATCTCATCCGTTCACCCCATGATCCGAACTTCCCATGGACAGGCGTTTTGCTGGGATCTGCCATTATAGGTTTCTGGTATTGGTGTACCGATCAGTTTATTGTGCAACGCGTGCTTTCCGGGCGCGACCAGAAACAAGCCCGGCGAGGCAGTATTTTTGGTGCATACCTGAAACTCACTCCTGTTTTTATCTTCCTGATTCCAGGTATGATTGCTTATGCTCTTACCAAGAAAATTGATCCTGAGACAAATCTTCCGATGCTTAATCTGGCAAGCAATGATGCAGCCTTCTCAACATTGGTCAAGGTTCTCCTTCCCAAAGGTTTTACAGGGATAGTAATTGGTGGAATTCTTGCAGCTTTAATGAGTTCCCTGGCTTCATTGTTTAATTCTTCTTCTATGCTGTTTACAGTAGATTTTTATCAGAAATATAAACCCGGAAAAACTCAAAAGCATTATGTAAATGTTGGCAGAATTGCAACTATTGTGGTCGTAATTCTTGGAATCTTATGGATTCCTGTTATGCGAGGCCTCGGAAAGGTACTCTATGCCTATCTTCAGGATGTACAATCCCTTCTGGCTCCCGGAATTGCAGCTGTTTTCCTCCTCGGTGTTGTTTCGAAAAGAACAACCCCGGCTGCTGGTTACGCGGGTTTGGTGGTCGGATTTATCCTTGGGATGTTACGTCTCGGTATGAAAGTTTATTACGGAACTGAGACCGGAGATGGATTTTTCTACGATCTGATTGTGGCGCCTAACTGGCTCCATTACGAAATAGCCCTGTTCTTTATCATCATTTCACTGATGGTAATTGTCAGTTTCTTTACCGAAAAAATGGATCCTTTAAAAATCCAGGGACTGTATTTTGGTTCTGCCACACCTGAACAACGTGCTCTTACACGTGCCAGCTGGAATAACTGGGATGTGATTAACTCGTTGATTGTTATAAGTGTAATTGTGTCATTTTACATTTATTTCTGGTAGGGCACATTATATTTTATGAACTTTTATTCTCAACATAAAAAGCATTTTGTTGCAGTCGATTGTATCATTTTCGGTTTTGACCAGCAGAAAATTCACATCCTTCTCCATAAGCGAAAATTTCAACCTTATCTTGGGGGATGGTCTCTTTTCGGGGGATTCCTGCAGGAAAATGAAAATCTTGATGATGCAGCCGTACGTATACTGTTGTCATTAACAGGATTCAGCGGTATTTATCTTGAGCAATTGTACACTTATGGCAATGTGAAGCGGGACCAGGAGAGAGTTATTTCGGTGGCCTATTATGCTTTAATTAATACCGAACAGTATAGTTCTCTTGAAGGAGGTGATTATGATGCTGTATGGATCCCGCTGGAAGAAATTCCGAAACTCGTTCTTGATCATAATGTGATGGTAAATAAAGCAATGAGGCGGCTGAAGCGAAAAGCCGCATCAGAACCTATAGGTTTTGAACTTCTCCCTGAGAAATTCACTTTACCCCGCCTGCAGAAACTTTATGAAGCTATTTACAGGGAAGATTTTGATAAGCGAAATTTCAGGAAAAAATTATTGTCTATGGGATTGCTTAAAAAACTGGATGAGAAAGACAAATCCGCATCGAAAAAGGGAGCCTTTCTTTTCCGTTTTGATAAACAGAAATATGATGAATTGTTATCGGAAGGATCAGGATTTGAATTCTAACCTTAAATAAAGATATGAAACCCTCATGCATTGAGGTACAAAACAGGGACATGAAAATACATGAGGGTTCTCCCGCTCAAGCGGGACAGGCTATGAGAAACAACTTAATACACAATAACATAACTCAAATATTTTCGAATGGATAATCTGAAAAACATGGAAGTCTGGTTCATAACCGGTAGCCAGCATCTCTACGGAGAAGAAACTTTAAAACAGGTAGCCCGCGACTCGCAGGAGATTGCCAATGAACTGAATAAATCACCGCTTATTCCTGTAAAAGTGGTATTTAAACCTGTTCTGATAACTCCGGACGAAATACTAAGTCTATGCATGGATGTCAATAATAACGGGAATTGCATTGGGATTATCACATGGATGCACACGTTCTCCCCGGCCAAAATGTGGATCAACGGTCTGAAAATCCTGAATAAACCTGTAGTTCACCTGCATACTCAGTATAACCGCGATATTCCATGGGATTCAATCGATATGGATTTCATGAATCTTAACCAGTCGGCACATGGCGATCGTGAATACGGTTTTATCCTTAGCCGTATGCGCCAGAATCGTAAAGTGATCGTAGGTCATTGGAAAGAAGAGGATGTCCGCAGGAAACTTGGCGCATGGTCACGCGCAGCCTGCGGATGGCATGAGTGGAAGGGATTGAAAATTGCCCGTTTTGGCGATAATATGCGGGAGGTTGCTGTTACCGAGGGAGATAAAGTGGAAGCACAGCTTCGGCTTGGATATTCAGTCAACGGATACGGAGTAGGCGATTTGGTACAATCCATTAAAAATGTAAGTGTAGCTGAAATTGAAAAACTTTTAACTCAGTATGAATCAGAATACCATATATCCCCCGAAATAATAAAACCTGGTGTTCAACGTGATTCACTTAAAGAATCAGCCAGAATTGAACTCGGAATGCGTAACTTTTTAGAAACCGGAGGCTTTAAGGCATTTACAACTACTTTTGAGGACCTTCACGGAATGAAGCAGCTTCCGGGTCTGGCTGTTCAAAGACTGATGGCGGATGGATACGGATTTGGCGCTGAAGGCGACTGGAAAACATCTGCCCTGGTTCGTGCTATGAAGGTTATGAGCGCCGGACTCCGGGGAGGCACTTCTTTCATGGAAGATTATACCTACCATCTGGATCCTAAAGGTATGAAAGTTCTGGGAGCACATATGCTCGAGGTTTGCCCTTCAATCGGAAATGGTAAAGCCTCCCTCGAAATACACCCCTTGGGAATAGGCGGAAAAGATGACCCGGCACGACTGGTTTTTAACGTGCCTGAAGGGAATGGGATTAACGTGTCGATCATGGACATGGGCGATCGTTTTCGCTTACTCGCAAATCCCTGTAAGGTAGTAAATCCCGATGCAGCTCTGCCCAGATTGCCCGTTGCAAGGGTAGTCTGGATACCGGAGCCTGATCTTAAAATATCAGCTGAAGCCTGGATCCACGCTGGTGGAGCTCATCATACCGGGTTTAGTATGGCAATAGGAGTGGAGGAGATGGAGGATTTTGCCGGGATGGCCGGTATGGAGTTTCTGCTTATCGACAAGGATACAAAAATCCGCGATTTTAAGAAGGAAATCAGATGGAATGACTTGTATTACCAACTGAGGAGATGAAAATATGTTACACGATCTCAAACACTCAGTTTATCTTGCAAACCAGGAGTTGGTTCACTTCGATCTGGTAATCTTTACCTGGGGCAATGTCAGCGGAATCGATCGACGCGAAGGACTTGTGGTTATCAAACCTTCCGGAATTACATATAATGAAATGTCGCCCGATGACATGGTGGTTGTTGACATGGAGGGTAAGGTCGTTGAAGGAAAATTCAAACCTTCAAGCGATACATCCACCCATCTGGAGATTTACCGGAATTTTCAAAACGTTGTTGGGATTGTGCATTCCCATTCAGAATGGGCTACTTCCTGGGCCCAGGCAGGACGGCCGATACCTCCATTCGGTACAACCCATGCAGATTATTTCTATGGGGAAATCCCCTGCACCCGGCCATTGAAAGAAAAGGAAGTGAAGGGTAATTATGAACTTGAAACCGGCAAATTAATCGTTTCAACTTTTAAAAATATGGATCCGGATGCTATTCCTGGAGTACTTGTCAATGGGCATGGTGTTTTTTCATGGGGAAATTCACCCGGAAAAGCGGTGCATAATGCTGTTGTGATGGAATACCTGGCTAAAATGGCCTTTCGCACAATACTTTTAGGTAATGAAAAGCCGATCGATCAGTTTCTGCTTGACAAACATTACCTTAGGAAACATGGAAAGGATGCGTATTATGGACAGTAGTATACGTGATGAGCGTTACGATCGTAACAGTCGTAACGGCGTAATGCTCGCTGAGATCATCGAAGCGAGCCTGTCAATGTCCACCGTCGCGCCCATCACGCCCGTCACACCCATCACGTCCGTCACGTCCGTCACGCCCATCACGCCCATCACGCCCGTCACGAAATAAAAAACATAACAACAATGATGCAAAACAAATTCACCATCGGTCTCGACTACGGAACCGACTCTGTCCGGACGTTAATTGTAAACACTGCCAACGGACAGGAAGCAGCAACTTCGGTTTATTACTATCCCCGCTGGAAAGAAGGAAAATTCTGCAATCCTGCCCTAAATCAGTTCCGTCAGCATCCTCTCGATTATTTAGGGGGATTGGAAGAATCGATAAAACATGCACTGGCAGGGGTTTCCGGGGAGGTCCGTAATAATATTGTTGCAATATCCGTGGATACAACCGGTTCAACTCCGATTGCTGTCAATCGTGAAGGAATTCCTCTTAGTCTCCTGTCCGGATTTACAGAGAATCCCAATGCTATGTTTGTATTATGGAAAGATCATACAGCCATTGCCGAAGCAGAAGAGATCAACAGGCTTTCACGTAGCTGGGGAGGGGTGGATTATACCCGTTTCGAGGGAGGTATCTATTCTTCGGAATGGTTCTGGGCGAAAATTTTGCATGTTTTGCGTGAAGATAAGAAAGTCAGGGATGCAGCATTCTCATGGGTTGAGCATTGTGACTGGATTCCGGCTGTTCTTACTGGACAAACAGATCCCCTGCAACTGATCAGGAGTAGGTGTGCTGCTGGTCACAAAGCCATGTGGCACAAGGATTTCGGGGGATTACCATCGGAAGATTTCCTTGTAAAACTGGATCCATTGCTGAAAGGTTTAAGAGACAGACTTTTCACTGAGACTTATGAATGTCATTTTAAAGTGGGTGAATTATCGGCAGAATGGGCAAAGAAACTTGGCTTACCAAAAAATGTTGCAGTAGGCGCAGGATCCTTCGATGCCCACCTGGGAGCAGTAGGAGGCGAGGTGCGACCCTATTACCTCAGCAAAGTCATGGGAACTTCAACATGCGATATGCTGATTGCTCCGATGGACGAGATGGGAGAGAAGCTCGTGGCCGGTATATGCGGACAGGTTGATGGCTCCATCGTACCGGGAATGCTGGGAATGGAAGCCGGGCAATCAGCTTTCGGCGATATTTACGCCTGGTATAAGAAATTGCTTTTATGGCCGGTGGAAAACTCCCTGAAAGGATTAAAAGATTTTACAGAAGATCAGAAAAGGAAAATTGCAGATCAGATTTCTGACAGCCTTATTGCGGATCTTACAGAGGCAGCTGAGAAGCTGGAACCCTCAGTTACCGCGCCTCTGGCAATCGACTGGATGAACGGTCGCAGGACTCCGGATGCAAATCAGAATCTGAAAGGCGCCATTTCAGGACTCACTCTCGGAACCGACGCTCCCATGATCTACCGCGCTTTGGTTGAGGCAACAGCTTTTGGCTCCCGCGCCATAAGCGACCGTTTTAAGAGCGAAGGAGTGCGTATTGACGGGGTTATCGCTCTCGGGGGAGTGGCAAAGAAATCGCCTTTCGTGATGCAGATTGTTTGCGACGTTCTCAATGTGCCTATTAAAGTTGCCCGCTCCGAACAGACGTGCGCGCTGGGATCGGCAATGGCCGCGAGTGTGGTGGCAGGTGTTTATCCTAAGCTGGAAGATGCCCAGGCAAAAATGGGTGGAGGATTTGAGAAGGAATATTTTCCGGATAAGGTGAGGGCTGGGGTTTATGAAAAGATGTATCAGAGATATCTCGAATTAGGGAGGTATCTGGAAATATCTAAATAAGGAATAGCAGTTAATTCGCAACAGCAGGACATTTAACAGACAAATTGAGCAGTTTTGAAAAAATATCTTCTTGATACTAACACATGCATTTACTACATAAAGGGTGAGTTTAATCTCAGGGAAAAATTTGAGCAGACGTACCCTGATAATTGTTATATCTCAGAAATTACACTTACGGAATTAAAATTTGGAGTTGAGAATAGCGTGAAGAAGGGAAAGAATCATAAAGCTCTTGATAACTTTTTATTTGCTAATCGCCTTCAATACCCAATCTTCACTTATTAAAACATCTTTCATCAGCAACTGATAAGGAAATTGTTTGTGGCGGGTATTTTTAAATCCAATTAAAATATTAGCTAATGTCTGCGCAGTAATAAGTGATAAGTTTAACTCAAATTCTTCCCGGCATTCTTTTTCAAAATCCTCGCTGAATTCCGGAGCAATTAATAAGCTTTTAATAACCCGGTAGCCTTTAAACTTTGCAATATCGATGTAGGCTTTAATTTGTCTGGAAACTGATGAGAATTTATTATATCCTGAATCTTTAACGGTTTTGCACTCAACCAGAATTAACTCATTATTACCTAAGTTAATCACAATATCAATTTTGTTTTTAGCATTATTGAGAGAATTTCTCAACTTATCATCCACCGACAAACCTAATTTTGCAAAGATAGATTTAGTAATATCCTCAAATTTAACCCCTAAGTCAGCTTCCTTGATAATAAGACCATTGGATTTTAGTCCATTAATATCTCTTAAAGCAATAAAATGATAATTCTAAATATATAAGTTTTCAGCATCTTTATATTTTTCCAGAATATTAAAAGCTATGTTACCACGAGCTTTTATTGCTGTTTTTTCACAAAATTCCTTAATTTTTTGATCTGGTACTAAATCCAGAATATCCTTTGGTTTGATGTTGTAATCAAGAAGAAATGAGCTGTTTAAGATATCATTGTCTTGTAAATCGAACTCTTGTTTGATAATTGATTTTGTCTCAGGAATATGTGTATCAAGATCAATTAAAAGTTTATCGTAGCCATCTATTGAGATACTAATCTTGTCATCTTTTTCAACTTGCTCAAAATGATTGACCAAATTCTGAACTTTTTCCTCAAGGGTACTTCCTTTAATATGCGTGATACATAGTTCTTTCTCAATTAATTCGTTAAGGATTAGTTTCTTCTCAGAAAGCTTTGTGTTTTCCTTATAGATACCCTCAATAAGGATAGATTTAAAACTAATTCCTTCGTTTATTATAGCTTTTATTTTATCGCTGAATGGTTTTTTCCAGTCAATATTATGTTTTCTGCACAGGTAGTTTATTTGAGGTTCTTTGAGTTGATTAAGAACACGACGGAAGTATTTATTAGGGACCTCTTTGCCTCTTATTTTTCTAAGAACTCTTACAATTTCATCTGCAATATATAC
>CAYGFI010000191.1:0-8366 GCA_964349045.1 uncultured Chitinophaga sp. | reverse complement strand
ATACACCTTTGAAGGTTATAGCTTACTCTTCATTCAATTTTGCATTTTGCATTTTGCATTTTGAATTGATTTAAACTTTAAAAAACTGCTGATCACTAATAAAACAACCAACATATGAAATTCCCCCTAATATTCTGCTTACTATTCATTTCAACCTCTCTGTTTGCACAGGAAAATGAAAGCATTATCCATCCCCAAAAATCCTTCCTCAACCAATCCCCCGACACCCTGTTCTATCTTCCCAAACAGAAGTTGGAAACTCTTATGGAACGTGAGGAATTGTATAATGAGCTTATTAATGCACTTGAAAACCGGGTAGAGTTATGTGACTCCGCATTACAGCTTAAAAGCATGGAAGCGGAAAACTGGTACTCAAAACTTCTGGAAACGGATACGAGATTAATGGATGCTGAGATTAAGAACGTAAGACAGCAGCGCCGGCATAAGCTATTTTATAAAATATGGTTTGGTGCAGGGGTGGTTTTAGGGTGGGTGGTTTGTGTTATTATTTAAGGTCAGAACCAATTCATCAAAATATAAAGATTTCCCAAAATCCTTCCAATATTATTTTTTTTAAAAAACCTGACAAGTTTTACTTAACTTACGGTGAATTTTTTCCATTTCAATTAATAGTTCAAATCATTTTCTATAAACAATGACCCAGAAACAACTCGAAGTCTACCTATGGGATGCCGCCAACATCCTCCGCGGAATGATTGATGCCGCCGACTTCAAACAATATATCTTCCCCTTATTATTTTTCAAAAGAGTAAGTGATTTATGGGATGAGGAATACCAGCTTGCGCTTGAAGAAAGCGGTAACGATTTAAGTTATGCGCAGTTTGCGGAAAACCACCGGTTTCAGATTCCTGAAGGTTGCCATTGGGAAGATATTAGAAAGAAAACGGTAGATGTCGGTGCAGCCTTACAAAAGGCATTGAACGGGATTGAGAAGGAAAACTTTGAAATGTTACATGATGTGTTTGGTGATGCTCAGTGGACAAACAAACGCAGAATGAGCGACGAAAAAATGCTTGACCTGATAGAGCATTTCAGTAAAATGAAACTCACCATTGCCGAGGTTCCTCATGATATAATGGGTGAAGGTTACGAATACCTCATTAAGAAATTTGCTGACGATAGCGGACATACAGCCGCCGAGTTTTACACCAACCGTACA
The DNA here is from genome assembly GCA_964349045.1 of uncultured Chitinophaga sp. GTDB lineage: Bacteria > Bacteroidota > Bacteroidia > Bacteroidales > JACJXF01. Next base: position 7,186 of record CAYGFI010000191.1, on the reverse strand, counting down.
GTGGTAAAACTCATGACCCAGATTACCGATCCGCAGAGTACCGAAAGTATATATGACCCAACCTGTGGAAGTGGTGGAATTCTTTTGAGTGCAGCCTTGCATCTGAAAGAACATGGTAAGGAATACCGCACCTTAAAACTATACGGACAGGAACTCAACCTGATAACCTCTGCCATTGCCCGTATAAACATGTTCATGCATAATGTGGATGAGTTTCTGATTGTACAGGGAGACACTTTAGACAGCCCACAGATCCTCGAAAACGATGAGCTGAAAAAGTTTGATGTAATCATGGCTAATCCACCCTATAGCGTTAAAAAGTGGAGCCAACAAAAATGGATGAACGATCCTTTTGGTAGAAATATCTGGGGAACACCACCTCAGGGATGTGCCGATTATGCATTCCAGCAGCATATTATGAAAAGTCTGAACCCTGAAACCGGACGTTCTGTGGTATTGTGGCCACACGGAGTTTTGTTCCGGGATTCTGAAAGTGAAATCAGGAAACGAATGATTGAAGAAGACTATGTCGATGCCGTTATTGGACTTGGGAAAAATTTATTTTACAACAGTAGTATGGAAAGTTGTTTGCTGGTTTGTAGAATGAGCAAACCAAAAGAACGGAAAGGTAAGATCATTTTCATTGATGCAAAAGAAGAAATAAGAATTGAAAGAAGTTCAGCATATCTTAAACCGGAGCATATAAAAAAAATTGCAGACACTTATTGGAAGTTTACTGATGTGGAAGGTTTTGCAAAAACAGTCAGCAATAAAGATGTATTAGCTGAGCAAAAAGGGAATTTAAGTATTCAGCTTTATTTAAAACAAGTAAATAATAACGAAGAGCATGAACTTAATCATCTAATTGAATTAACAAGAACCAATCAAATGGAGTTGAATTTAAATATTGAGAACTTATTTAAACAACTTAAATCTTTAGGTATAGAATGAAGAAGTTGAATAAGATAATATGGAGTGAAACTAACATAGAGCAGATTGTTGATGAAGTTTCCGAAAGAGTTGAAAATCCATCTCGATCAGAATATCAAAAATTTGTTGGATTAGAAGATTTTGAAAGTGGTCAATTCAAGATTAGGAAATGGAGCTCAACTGAAAATCTTGTTTCAGCAATGAAGCTATTCAAGAAAGGAGATTTACTATTTGCTAGACGAAATGCTTATTTGAAAAGAGCCTCAGAAGTTGATTTTGATGGTGTCTGTTCGGGTGATGCGATTGTATTAAGAGAAAAATCGAAAATCGAAAAAGGACTTTTAACTTTTATACTAAATACAAACATGTTCTGGGAATATGCAATAGCAAATGCTGCTGGTACAATGTCAAAACGAGTAAAATGGAGAGACCTTGCAAAATATAAATTTCTGCTTCCTCCACCTCAAGAACAAAAGCAAATATCAATACTTTTTCAATCCATAGAAACGGCTATAGATAAAGTGGAGTGGCAAGAGAAGAATTTGAAGTCATTACAAAAATCATTAATTAGTGGCCTGTTGAATCAAGATCCTATTTTTGGAAATTTAATAAATACTAAAAATTGTTCACCGACAATCTTTGATGACATTGCTGAATGTGATAAAAAATACCCTGAACATTCGAATGAAGTTAGTCGTTTCATCGGATTAGAATTTATTGAAGCTGATAATTTCCAATTACAAGGTTGGGGAGAAATAGCCAATGGCACTACTTTTTCCAAGCGATTTGCAAAGGGTGATGTATTATTTGGAAAACGCAGGGCGTACCTTCGAAAGATTGCTGTAGCGGATTTTGATGGTATCTGCTCAGGCGATATTTTGGTAATCAGAGCTAAAAAAAATAGAATGCTACAGGGATTACTCCCGTTTTATATTTCATCTGATTCATTCATTCAACATGCGGTAAGCACTTCAGCTGGTTCATTATCTCCCCGGACAAAATGGAAGGACTTAGCAGAACTGGAAGTTTCAATTCCTGATTTAAAAACTCAGGAAACTATTTTGGAGGTGTTTCAACAATTACAAACCACCATCGGACAACTTAAGCAGCAAAAAGCGACCTTAAAGAATTTGAAACAGAAGTTATTGAATGAAATTTTAGGGTAAGAGTATAATTGTGTAATTTTGGGAACAAAGTAATTATTATGAGCAAAATAAAAATTAAGAATTTCGGTCCTATTAAAGAAGGCTATCTGGAAAATGATGGTTGGATGGATGTGAAGAAGGTTACTGTTTTTATTGGTAATCAGGGAAGTGGGAAAAGTACTGTGGCGAAACTTATTTCAACATTTACCTGGATTGAAAAGGCTCTCGTTAGAGGTGATTATAATGCAAAATGGTTTTCGGCAAAAAACAGATTGAATAATCAATATTTAACTTATCACCGTCTTGAGAATTATATTAGTAAAAATGCGGATCTTTTTGATAATACAGAAATCGAATTTAAGGGAGATGCATATCAAATAAAATATAAAAGGGGGGAACTTTTAATTAGTGAAGTACAAAATAGTAATTATTCTCTTCCTCAAATAATGTATGTACCTGCAGAAAGAAATTTTATAGCTAATGTTAAATCGCCAAAAGAACTCCGGTTGACTTCAAATTCACTGAAAGAGTTCTTGGCTGAATTCGAAAAGACAAAAAATGAATTAAAGGCACCTATAAAACTTCCAATTAATGATGTTGAAGTAGAATATGATAAATTAAATGATGTTGTTAATATTAAGGGTATTGATTATAAGTTAAGATTAACAGAAGCATCGAGCGGATTTCAATCATTGGTTCCTCTGTTTTTAGTTTCCTGGTTTCATTCAAATTCGGTTAAAAAACAGTCTGAAATAACCAAGGAACCTATGAGTGGCGAGGAATTAGATCGCTTTAAGAAAGGAGTTGCTGATATTTGGTCAAACAACAGCCTAAGCGAAGAACAAAGAAGAATAGCACTTTCTGTCCTTTCATCCAAATTCAATAAATCTGCATTTATTAATATTGTCGAAGAGCCGGAGCAGAACTTATTTCCAACTTCACAATGGGAAATCCTTAAAAGTTTATTGGAATTCAATAATTTGACTAGTGGAAACAAGCTTATAATGACAACACATAGTCCCTATATTATTAATTATTTGACTCTTGCTATAAAAGCAAGCTCACTCAAAGTTCTTGTCAAAACTGAAGAGAATAAAAAGAGACTTCAGGAAATTGTTCCTTTTGATTCTACAGTTAAACCAGATGATATAGTAATCTATGAATTGGACGAGCGTAATGGTTCAATCAGGAAACTTGGAAATTACGAAGGTATTCCTTCGGATAAAAACTATTTGAACCAATTACTAGCAGAAAGCAACCGTTTATTTGATTCACTATTAGAAATTGAAGAAGAATTATGAGCATAGATTTCTTTAAAGCTGTTTGTCAAAAAACAACAAGCGAGAAGAAATTTGGCTTGTATGATGCTGAGGACAAAACACCAGTAAAAATTAAACTAACTGATGAACATACATGGAATGCAACCATTATCAATAATGGAGGTAAGCCAATTAGTTTTATTGCTATAGACAACTGCATTGATGTTTTTAGAGAAAATGGAGAAATGGATAACCGATGTGATTGCATGCTTTCCTATAATTCAACACTTTTATTTATAGAACTAAAGAATAAAAGAGAATCGTGGCAAGCTGAAGGACTATCCCAGATAGAAAACATTGCAAAAAAAATGATTGATGAAATCCCCAGGCATTATAATAGTTTTAAAAAACGGAAAGCAATTGTCGCTAACAGAAAAAATCAGTTTCCTGCATTTCATGCATCAAACGCTGAACAACGACAATATTTTAGTTCTAAGTATAAAATGAAAATTCAATTTGATGCGGAAATAATTATAGAATAAGTGGCTTTTAACGAACAAAATACCGTAGAACATTTTATTATTCACCAGCTAACCGGTGTGAATCTTAACTCTGTGCAAGGTGGTATGGTTGCCGAGGAAGTTTTAGAATATGATTCTGTTAAATGGAAATATGTTCAACCTGAATTGTTACCAAGAGAGCCTACCGATGTATTTATTGAGAAGGAATTAAAAGAATCCCTGTGCCGTCTTAATCCTGATATCTCAGCCAACCCCGATAAAGCAGATGAAATAATTCATAAACTCAGGGCAATACTGATTACCGTTAATAATGTGGGTTTGGTTCGTGCAAATGAAGAGTTTGCCAGATGGCTGAGAAACGAAATTTCTCTTCCCATTGGAAAGAATAATGAACATGTGGCCATTAAAATAATTGATTTTGAGGTACTGAAGAACAATAGTTTTATTCTTACCAATCAGTTTAAAATGCGAACCCGGGAAACCAAAATCCCGGATATTGTGATGTTCGTAAATGGAATTCCTTTGGTAATCGGAGAAGCTAAAACACCTGTTCGCCCTGCCGTCACATGGTTTGATGGAGCACATGACATCCATGTGGTATATGAAAATGCAGTTCCGCAAATGTTCGTTCCAAATGTTTTTTCGTTTGCAACAGAAGGGAAGGAAATCTTTATTGGTGCAGTAAGAACCCCTTTGGAATTTTGGGCCCCATGGCGACTGGAAGACGAGAAGGATGAACTGGCACATTTCATAGGTCTTCATGATGTTGCCAAGCAATTAACACATTTACTTAAACCATCTACTCTGCTTGATATTCTTCAGTATTACACGGTTTATGCTACCAACAGTAAAAAGAAGAAAATAAAGGTTGTTTGTCGATACCAGCAATATGAAGGTGCAAATGCAATAGTAGAACGTGTACGGGACGGAATAATTAAGAAAGGTCTGATCTGGCATTTTCAGGGATCCGGTAAATCGTTACTGATGTTATTTGCTGCACAGAAACTGCGGAAACAACAGGATTTGAATAACCCGACTGTGATCATTGTGGTTGACAGGGTTGATCTGGATACCCAAATTACAGCTACCTTCAATACCACTGAGGTTCCTAACATGATTACCACCGATAGCATAAGAGAACTTCATTTGCTGTTGCAACAAGATTCCCGGAAGATCATCATTACCATGATTCATAAGTTCAAAGATGCCTATCCTGATATGAATAAAAGGAAGAACATCATTGTTATGGTCGATGAAGCGCACAGAACACAGGAAGGTGATTTGGGCAGGAAAATGAGAAATGCCCTGCCCAACGCATTTCTATTCGGATTAACAGGAACCCCGATCAACAAGGCAGATAAAAACACATTCTGGGCTTTCGGCGCAGAACAGGATAATGGTGGTTACATGAGTCGATATACCTTTCAGGAAAGTATCAGGGATAATGCAACTTTGCCCTTACACTTTGAACCAAGGCTTCCGGATTATCATATCGACAAGGAAGGTATGGATGTCGCTTTTAAAGAAATGGCAAACGACCTGAGTGAGGAAGACCGGAACAAACTCAGTCAGAAAGCAGCGAAAATGTCGGTATTTTTAAAATCCCCTGAAAGAGTTTCAACCATTGTTTTCGATATTGTTGAGCATTTTAAATCTCGTGTGGAACCCGAGGGATTAAAGGCAATGATCGTGACTCCCGACCGCGGAGCTTGTATTCAGTACAAAGAAGAATTAGATAAAATCATAAAACCTGAAGCCAGCGAAGTGGTTATCAGCACTTCTGCCAACGATGATTTTGAGTTCAAGCAATTGTGGGCCATGGACAAAGACCAGCAGGAAAAAGTGATAGAGAAATTCAATGATGCTGATTCACCCCTGAAGTTTTTAATAGTTACAGCAAAACTATTAACCGGATTTGATTCTCCGATTTTACAGACCATGTATCTGGATAAATCCTTAAAAGATCATACACTGTTACAGGCGATATGCAGAACCAATCGTTTATTTCCAAACAAAACTTTCGGAAGAATTGTAGATTACTTTGGTGTATTTGACGACACTGCAAAAGCGCTGGCATTCGATGAGGAAAGTGTAAGAACAGTTATTACCAATTTGCAGGAACTCATGGACAAACTTCCTGAATGGATGGAGAAATGTTTACTGCATTTTACAGGAGTTGACAGTAATAATACAGGTTTCGAAGGACTTCAGAAAGCCCAGGACTGTATAAATACCAATGAAAAGCGGGATGCCTTTGCAAAGGATTTCAGCTGTCTCACTAAGTTATGGGAGGCTTTATCACCCGATCCGGTTTTAAACCAATTTCAAAAAGATTATAAATGGATGTCACAGATTTACTCATCTGTGAAACCTGCTTCGGACGACAATGGCAGATTACTCTGGCATGCCCTGGGAGCTCAGACAACCGCACTCATACATGAACATATTCATGTTTCGGGTATCAATCACGACATGGAGGAAATGGTATTGGATGGAGAGTTGATTGATGATCTGATGCATAAAAAAGACCCTGAACAAGCAAAGAAAGTTTTGAAAATACTTGTCAGCCGTCTCAACAAACACGGACATAATCCGATCTTCAAAAAACTCAGCGAACGTCTTGAAGCGATCCGGGATAAGGCAGAAAAAGGATTAATCAACTCCATTGATTTTATTAAAGAGCTCTGTAAGATTGCAAAAGAGACTCTTCAGGCTGAAAAACAGAGCGATCTTAAGGAAAATCAGAAAAGTGCAAAAACTGCACTTACAGAATTGTTTCTTGAAATAAAGACCGATACCACCCCAGCCATCGTTGAAAGGATAGTAAACGACATTGACGAAATTGTAAGGGTTGTAAGGTTTGATGGATGGCAGAATTCTACTGTAGGAGAAAGGGAGGTTAAAAGGGAGCTGAGAAAGGTTTTATGGACGAAGTATCAGATTAAGGATGAAGAGCTTTTTAATAGGGCTTATGATTATATTAAGGAATATTATTAAGGTAGCCTTCGGCCTCACATATACCCGGTTTTGAGACAAATGATCAATTTATAAAATTCCAGGATTCTTGAATAGGGTATGCGGTATGAATATTCCGGACTATCATGTACAAATTATTATGGGCAGTTTATCCTGTTCATCTATATAGGAAAAAATAATCTTACTGTATGTGATATTCTGGTCGTTCAAGTTCCCTGTTTATATAATATGAGTCGATCAATTTTTTGTTTTTCTTTAGGGAATTAATTAGTTCATCTTCGGTAACTTCTTCTCTTGAAAAGTATCCATCCTACCAAGTAGGTCATAGATTTTCAAGAGGGTAATCAGATATTTG
>CAYGFI010000190.1:0-8519 GCA_964349045.1 uncultured Chitinophaga sp. | reverse complement strand
CAACTTGAGTTAAGTATAATAATGCATTATATTAAAACCGGTAACCCAAAGAAAGTCCATACCCCGTATTTTTAACATCGGGATTACTGCGTAAGGGTCTGTTATCCTCAGGCGCTATATTAAGCATTCCAAGCTGAGCATTTAACTGGAGAAATAGCCCGGAAGACATTTCAAATCCGAAAAAAATATTTCCTCCTGCATCCATGGCTTTAAAATATGTGGTTAGAGCGGGATCCGAGCTATCCACCACCTTTTTGAATTCCATATCGGAATCAACTGTTACAGATCCGCTTTCATAACTTACTTTGCCTTTTATTGCATACCCGATATAAGGTCCAAATCCGACCATTACATATCCATTACCCAGCAAACCTTTGTACACTACATTTAAAGGTACTTCAATATAAGAAAGCTTACAGGTACCGGTGAATGGACCTATAATTCCAACACTGGTATTTTTTGCACCCTTGACGGAAAACATGATGCCGGGTTGAAAATAAAATTGAGGAGCAACCGGAATAGCAACATTCAGACCTGCATGATATGCAATCAGCAAATCATTTTCGATTTTATCACCGTCCGATTCTTTTCCATTAAAAGTCTGGAAATTTACCCCGCCAAGAACTGCAAATGATATTTTTCCATTTTCAGTTGTCTGAGCCATTATTAAACAAGCAGAAAATAACAGGATCGATGCAATTATTATAAGTTTTGTTTTCATTTTTGGAAGTTTAGAATTTAGAATTTAGAGTTTAGAATTTAGAGTTTAGAATTTAGAGATTAGAATTCTACCTTCTGAATTCTAAATTTAATTTGACGACTGGGCCTCCGCCTCTGCTTTCATTTTTTCATTGGCAGTGATCAGAAACTCAACCCTGCGGTTTTGTGAACGGCCGTCTGCAGTTTCATTATCATATTTGGGTACGGTTTCGCCAAATCCTTTAATGTTAACACGGTTGCTGCTTATCCCTTTTGAATACAAATAACTTGAAACTGCTGAGGCCCTGTTTTCTGATAAAGTCTGGTTATAGGCAAGGCTCCCTTTACTATCCGTATGTCCCTGGCATTCAATATCTGTATCTGCATAACTATTCAGGACAAGAACCAGTTTGTCAAGATTTTTCTTTGCATCTACCGACAGGCTTGATTTGTCGAATTCAAATAAAACATTACTGCTGAATTCCACCACGATTCCTTCACCTACACGTTCAACTTTTGCATCAGGTACGGTTTTCTTTATTTCCTCAGCCTGTTTGTCCATCTGGCGACCAATTATTGCGCCTGATGCACCTCCAACAGTTGCGCCGATGATAGCTCCCAGGGCAGTATTTCCCGAGGCCCTGCCAATTACTGCGCCCACTGCACCGCCTGTGGCAGTGCCTACTACGGCGCCTTTTTGTGTCCTGTTCCAGGATGCACAACTGGAAAAGATCAAAGCTGTTGTTAAAATTGTAATAACACTGATTTTTAAGTTTTTCATTTTTTGTGTATTTAGTTGAAAAAAAATCGCTTTGGAAATTTGTATTCCTGAAATTGGGGTTGTCTGTAAAGTCCTTTCCCGAAAATTGGGAGACGAGATGCGCATTGTGATATCCTAATTAAAACCTGCTTCAGAACATAATTCATTGAATCACAATGCAGCACAAAGCTGGAATTTGATATTTCAAACCTTTACAGACAACCCCTGAAGAGGAATTTAATTGAAGCGAAATTAGACGCTAAAGGGATGATAAGTGTTACACAACTTTGGTAAATTTTTACATGATTTACATATTGTACTACAATACCTGAAACAAAATTAAGGTTAACCTGGCCTAAAATCAGAATGGGTGCACAACGTCGAAAACTTTCCGGAAAAAGTGAGAATGATGTAAAAATTTACCAAAGTTTTGTAAGCTCTTAAGAATTTAAGATACTCACCTTTGTATTATCCTATAATACTTTCACCTTAATCTTAGCAATTAAATTTATTCAATCCGAATGTCAACATGAGAACCATATCTCTACCGCAAACATAAAATTCAAAAAAATGAAAATACTGATAGTAGGATTACTGGCATTTTTAACCTGGTCAACTTTTTCTTATTATATCTATGTATGTAAGATCAGAGGATTCTGCAATGAACGGGCAATCATTGAAATGTTTGATAAAAATCCCATAATGACAAAAACTGCCGACACTATTCAAACACCTATAATAAAAGCCCGGGCCGTTAAACCCGTAACCCTGGTAGTCTATTTTGATTTCGATAAGTCCGTATTGACCCATGTATATGAGGCGGATAAATATTATACTGAGGCAGTTAATTATCTGAAGCAGAATGAAGATGCCAGGCTCAGCATAACGGGACACACCGATGCAACCGGATCCATTGTTTATAACCAGGCGCTGGGCTACAGGCGCGCTCAGAGTTTGCGAAATTATTTTGAAAGTAAAGGGATACAAACAAACAGGATTATAATAGAATCTAAGGGAGAAAAGGAGCCGGCTGATAATAACAATACAATTGACGGAAGAACTAAAAACAGGAGAACAGAAATAACAATTAATAATTAATGTCATGAACACATTACTAATTCTATTTGCCCAAACAAAAACAGGTGCAAGCCTTGAAATAATTGCCTTATTGCTTGGTTCAGCCATTATTGGGTATGTAACCGCATGGGTTTACAGCAAATCAATTTTTAACAGGAAAATAATGGTTTTAGAATCTGAAAATGATGAACTGAAAAAAGATAACGCCCAACTTAAAGCCGATAAAAGAAACCAGGATTCAACCATTCATGATAAAGTGGAAGAAATCAATCGTCTTAATAAAGAAATTTTAGCACTTAAAGCACTGCATGCAGAGTCTGTGAACGAAACAGACGAAATGACATTAAAAAATAAAAGATCTGAACAACTTCTTTATGAAAAGGATGAAGCCCTGGTTCTAATTGCACAACGCAAACATTTACTGGATTATAAAAGCTTCGGTACGGCTAATATTACTGAAAAAAATGACTTGAAAATGATCAGCGGCATCGGTCCTTTTATTGAAGAAAGACTTCATGCATTGGATATTTTTACTTTTCTGCAAATCAGTAAATTCACCAAAAAGGATATCAGTACAATTAATATAGCGATCGAATATTTTTCAGGAAGGATCGAAAGAGACGAATGGGTTGCTCAGGCAAAAGAACTGGTTCACAGTGAAGAAAAAAGAATGGAGTTTCTGGAGCGGATCAGGGCAAGAAAAACCCGTATTTACTACGACAGAATCGGAATCGCTCAAAAACTTGAAGCTGATGACCTGACCGAAATCAGCGGTATCGGAGGATGGATCCAGGAAAAACTCAACGTTCTCGATATTTATACTTTTCTGCAATTAAGTAAATTTACTGAAGAAGATATTGAGATGGTTACCGAAGCGATTGAATATTTTCCGGGAAGAATAGAAAGAGACGAATGGGTTACTCAGGCTAAAGAACTGGTTCGTATCGAGGGTAAAAAGGCAGAACTTCTCAACCGGATCAGGGAAAAAAAGCAAAAAGTATATTTCGACAGGCTCGGTATTGCTCATAAACATGAAGCGAATAATCTCACACTGATTAAGGGAATTAGTTTATGGATGGAAGAAAGGTTGAATATGCTGGGCATATTTACTTATGAACAAATCAGCAGGTTTACACCCGCGGATGTGAAAACTATATCAGAGATTTTAGAAATTTCCCCTGACAGGATTGGCAGGGATGAATGGGTCAGTCAGGCTCACGGACTGGCCAAAAAACAATAAAAGACAGAGAACATTTGAAATCACGAATTTTGTAATATGCATTTCAGATTGTTCAAAACAAGTTCTTTTATTATAAAAATTGCAAATAATAATCGGATATTATGTATTTTTCAGTTTTTTTTAAATGAGAGAACTTTTAAACTCACATGAAAAAAACAAAAGTTTCCGTAAAGCCAAAAGTTACTGCGAAACCAAAAGTTACCGCGAAAGAAAAAGTTACTGGTATTGGAAATCATAAATTTCCGATCGTCTGTGTCGGCGCATCAGCCGGCGGGTTGGAGGCATTGGAACAATTTCTGGGAAATGTGGCTCCCGATTGTGGAATGGGGTTTGTTGTTATCCAACATCTTGATCCTACTCAAAAGGGGATGTTACCGGAGTTGTTGCAACGAATTACCAAAATGACGGTTTTCCAGGTAAAAAACCAGATGCTTGTAAAACCAAACTGCGTATTTGTAATTCCACCGAATAAAAGCATGTCCATTTTAAAGGGGGTTCTTCATCTGTTTGCTCCTTTGGAAATAAGAGGACTGCGGCTCCCGATTGATTTTTTCTTAAGTTCACTTGCCGATGACCAGATGGAGCATGCAATAGGAGTTATCCTTTCCGGTATGGGCTCCGATGGCAGTATAGGGATACGCTCCATAAAAGAAAATAACGGAATCGTAATGGTGCAGGACCCTGCTACCGCAAAATTTGATAGCATGCCACGTAATGCTATTGATTCAGTCCAGGTTGATATTATAGCTCCGGCTGACGAATTACCGGCAAAACTCAAAGATTTTTTCAAAAACATTCCCGATGGTAAATCTGGTCAGGAGATAGTAAGTAAAGACAAAAGCTCCCTCGATAAAATCATCATATTACTACGTACCTATACCGGTAACGACTTTTCATTGTATAAGAAAAACACAGTGTATCGCCGCATAGAAAGGAGGATGAGTGTTCATAAAATTGAAAGGATTACTTCATATGTTCAGTTTTTACGGGAAAATCCAAAGGAGGTGGATATTCTCTTCAAAGAACTGCTTATTGGTGTAACAAATTTTTTTCGCGATGTCCTGGTTTGGGATAAATTGAAAAATAAGATTATACCGGATATGATCACTAACCTTCATGAGGGTACAACCTTACGCGCATGGGTTCCGGGTTGTTCTACCGGGGAAGAAGCATACTCGCTGGCTATGGTATTTAAAGAAGCTCTTGAGGTAATTAAACCGTACGGAGGCATTTCATTGCAGATATTTGCTACCGATCTCGATAATGAGGCAATTGAATCGGCTCGAAAAGGCGTTTTCCCTCCAAATATTGCCGCCAATATATCACAAAAAAGGCTCAGTCGGTTTTTTGTTAAAACAGATGAGGGCTACCGGGTTAATACTGAAATAAGGGAAATGGTTGTGTTTGCAAAACACAACATCATCATGCATCCGCCATTTACAAAAATCGATATCCTGACATGCCGTAACATGCTGATTTACATGGATAACGAATTACAAAAAAAAATAATAGGTTTGTTTTATTACAGCCTTAATGCCGAAGGATTTCTTTTGCTGGGCAGCGCCGAAACACTGGGTGTGCAGAGTCATTTTTTTACACCTCTGGATACCAAACTGAAAATTTACAAGCGTTCCAATACTTCCCGGGTACCGGAATTATTCGATTTTCCCTCTTCATATTCCCGATCCACTCAGGTCAATGTGGAGAAAGAAATACCCGTTAAATTCACTGATAATATTCAAACGCTTGCCAATCAATTGCTTTTGCAGTATTTTTCACCTCCCGGTGTCCTGGTAAATGAGAAGGGAGACATCATTTATACAAGCGGACGAACCGGAAAATACCTGGAACCGGCCGTTGGTAAAGCAAACCTGAATATTTTTGCCATGTTACGCGAAGGATTGCGCGATGAATTTCCTGTTGCCTTCCGTAAAGCCTTATTGAACAAAAAATCTGAGGTTTTACGAAATATCCGGTTAGGTACGAATGGAGGAACGCAAAATATAAATGTTACCATTAAATGGATTGATAAACCGGAACTTTTAAATGGTATGGTAATGATAGTTTTTAGTGACTCTGTTGAAATTCCTGTAGGAAAGTCACGAACAAAAAAAGGTGAGAAGACCCTGCACAGCATCAGGCAATCTGAGTTGGAGGAGGAGTTACAGAATACGCGTTTGTACTTGCAGAACACTCTGGAAGAGATGCAGACTTCACAGGAAGAACAAAAATCTACCAATGAGGAGTTACAATCTACCAACGAGGAACTGCAATCAACAAATGAAGAACTTACTACTTCTAAAGAAGAAATGCAGAGTCTGAATGAAGAACTTCAAACCTTGAACGCCGAATTACAATCAAAGGTGGATGATTTTTTGCGGGTTGACAATGATATGAAAAACCTGCTTAACAGCACCGATATTGCCACCCTGTTTCTCGATAAGGAATTGAATATCCGCCGCTTTACCAACCAGGCAACCAAAATTTTTAAGCTAATAAAAAGCGACATCGGCCGGCCTTTTACCGATCTGGTTTCCGACCTTTTATACCCGGAAATATCAACCGATTCCCAGGAAGTATTACGAACACTTGTATTTATTCAGAAACAAATACCCGCAAAAGACAAGCGGTGGTTTACCATTCGTATTATGCCCTACCGCACTTCCGACGACAGAATTGACGGCCTGGTCATTACTTTTATTGACAACTCTGATATCAAACACCTGGAGAGCGAATTACAGGAGACAGCCCAGATGCATCGGTTGATTATAAATTCCGCATCAGATTCAATTATCAGGTTAACGACCGATTGGAAAATACTTGAATTTAATTCCACTGCAGAAAAATTTTTCGGTAAAGAACAAAAAGATTCTTTAAACCAAAACTTTTTTGAGCTTCTTATTCCTGATCCAATGAGAAAAAAGAGTGAAAGAAATATGAATAAGCTGCTAAAAGAAGCCCGTGGTGGAAAAATAAAAATGCAGGTAATCGATGGCGGAGGCAATAAACCAATAATAGAATGGCATGTAAATATTCTGTTCAATAACCTGAAAATGCCGGCAGGGATGATTATTATTAATAAAACAACAATAAACTATGAGTAGTAAAGAACCAAAATTAACTGATGCACAATTGCTGCGAATTAAAGCCGAAAAGCAACTGCAACAAATGAGAAATAAAACTGCAGGGCCCGCAGGTGAAACCGACGTAAAAAAACTCTTACACGAGTTGCAGGTGCACCAGATAGAATTGGAAATGCAGAATGAAGAGCTGCGCGTGGCAAATGAAACTGCGGAAACGGCTCTTAGAAAATACACCATGTTGTACGATTTCGCTCCAACAGGGTATTTTACACTGAAATCCGATGGAAGTATCTCCGACCTGAATTTCACAGGCGCCGAAATGCTGGGTGAAAAACGCTTTACCCTGGAAAACACTAACTTTAAATTTTTTATATCAGAAGGTTCCAGGCTTGTATTTGATCATTTTCTCACAAAAGTTTTTACCAGTAAGGCTAAAGAATCATGCGAAATCATTCTGAGCCAAAATAATAATGCCCTGGTTTCTGCTTATATAGAAGGAATTGTCATTGCTGATGATCGAAAATGTCTTTTATCGGTAGTCGATATTTCCGTTTTCAAAAAATAGAGAGAAATTTCAAGTGAGTCAATAAATTGTTCTCAATCAATCGGAATTAAGATTAATTTGTTTGAAACAAATGGAGAATAATTTCGTATGCTGAGCAGATTAATTGCCTGAAACTATTAAAATCTGAAAAACCGGGAAACGGATGTTCTTATAATGAACTCAGGGTTAGAGGCATCAGAACATTTGAAATCTGAGTAAATTGATTTAAATTTACAGCCTGTTTCGTAAAGATAATTATCAAAATATATTTTAATGAACAATATTTTATTGCGATATTTCATCAGAATCTCTGTAACTACTTACCTGTCTCATCCGGTGATGTGTGAATCATGTAAGTCTTATTCATAGTTATGTAACATAATTGCTTTAATGTTCCTGATCTTTGTATCGCTGTGAAAACCCATTTACAGCAAAAAAAGAAAAAATGATGAAAACGAGAAATCTGTTAACAGCCGTTGCGTTAGTTTCGGCTGTCTTTATGGCCGGGTGTCAAAAGGAAAATTTTGTCCCGGAAGAATCTAATTCAAATACACGTAAATCTGCAACTGTATTATCAGGTGAAAGTGCAGTTCCACTTGGTTCAGCCTCTACTTTTGTAGTTTTGGCAGGTACCACGATCACCAACGATGGTGCATCACTCCTCGACGGAGATATAGGTGTTAGTCCGGGTACGGCAATTACAGGGTTCGAACCCATACCTTTAAATAATATCTCTGGTCCGGGAACTGTAACTCCGGGACTTGGAATTGTTACCGGGACGATATATGCCGGAGGTCCGGTTGCAGCCCAGGCACAAGTTGATGCCGCAATTGCTTACAATTATCTTGTCAGCCAGGTACCTGATCTGATCTATTCAGGAGTTACACAGTTGGATGGACTCACATTCACACCGGGCGTTTATAGTTTTGCACCGTCTGCAAATTTGCAGGTGAACGGTAAGGTTTATCTTGATTTCCAGGGTGACAATGATGCGGTTTTTATTTTCCAGCTGGGAAGCACGCTGGTTACCATGGCTGGTTCACAGGTAATAGCTCTGAACTATAACGATCAGACTTGTACCGGTTCAAACGTATACTGGAGTGTTGGTTCCTCAGC
>CAYGFI010000189.1:0-8525 GCA_964349045.1 uncultured Chitinophaga sp. | reverse complement strand
AGGGACGAAATATTGATTTACCTGACAATTATGATTGATTTTTAAAGAAAACATTGAAACATATATTCAGCATACCGGATCAGACAAAAAAAGTACTTATTGGGATTTTTATCATTATTTGTATAAGTCTGCTTGTAGCTTATGTTTATTATGATGGAAAAAACAAAGCCGAAGATCCGCGTATAGTAGAAACAAAATACCTGTTCAGGCATTTTGACGAACTGATGAAAGAGAATAATTTTTCAATGGCGCTTCTGCTGTTAGATTCCATAGAATATATTCTCGAGAAAGTTCCTGGATATAAAACATCATACGAACCTGGCATCGTTTATAATAACAGAGGGTCAGCATATATCAGCATGGCGCTTTACAGCAGTAAAGACAGTGCAGAAAAGTCAAAATTGCTGGAGCTGGCTAAAATGAATATTGATTCAGGCATTGTTTTATATACCACGTGGTTAGATAAAAATAATTCATTATCCGAAGAAGAATTATTGAAAAAAGTCAAGCCATTTTTCCCTGAAAATGATCTGGTATTTCAGGGGAGAAATTACAATAGGATTCTGAATAAAAGAGTTGAAGATTTAGTTTTAGCACGGAAAGAAACACCCCGACGCTTGTCGGTTTGTTACACTAATCTGGGAATTGTACTTAGGCATTTACACAAACAGAATGAGGCGGTTGAATGCTATACCAAAGCCATAATTTTATGGAAAGACAATTATACGGCGCGAAATAATTTTAATGTTCTGATGGGAAAACCTCCCGAAGACCGGTCAATTATTGATCAATTGTTTCCTCCCGATAAAAATAAATTTGATTAGTAGAATCATGAAGACAAAAGTATTTACGATTGCATGGTTAATGGTTTTTCCATTTATTTCGAATGCACAGGAAAATAAAGAAGAGCCAAAGTTTGGCATCAGTTTTTCAGGTTTTGTAAAGACCGATATATTTTACGATACCCGGCAATCTGGCTGCATACGTGAAGGCCATTTCCTGCTTTATCCCGAAAATATATCATTGGATCCAAACAATAAAGATATTAATGATAAACCATCGTTTAATATACTTTCCATTCAGTCGAGGTTAAAAGGAACCATTACCGGTCCTGATGCTTTTGGTGCAAAGACATCCGGAGTTCTTGAGGCCGATTTTTTTGGAAACGAAAACAATAACTTTGTTGACCTGAACGGATTCAGGTTAAGACACGCTTTCGTGAAGCTAAACTGGAAATCAACTGAACTGCTGGCTGGTCAATACTGGCATCCTATGTTTATTGCAGAATCGTTTCCGGAAGTTTTATCATTCAATACCGGCGCTCCTTTTCAACCCTTTTCGCGTAACCCGCAAATCCGGATCAGTAAAACGTTTGGAGGTTTAAAACTGATGGGCTGCATGTTTTCACAACGCGATTTTACCAGTTCAGGACCTGAGTATATAAAAGCAGCAAATGGGGAGTACAATTCCGCTGCCATCGCCAATTCAAAATACCTTAGAAATGCAGGTATTCCAAATACTCATTTTCAAATGCAATTCACTCCCGATTCAACCGGACATTTATTTGGTGTGGGAGTTGATTATAAAAAGCTATTGCCGGAACTTTATACGGTTGACTATACAAAAACAAAAACATTTGAATCGTCAGAAACTATTGGTAGCATTTCTGCAATAGCATTTGCTAAATTCAAATTTAAGCCCATAACCCTTAAAATTGAAGGTGTTTATGCTCAAAATGCTTATGACATGACCATGCTGGGAGGCTATGCAGTTAATCAGATAAGCGATTCGCTCACCGGAGCTAAAGATTTTACAAGTTTCAATACAGGAGCTTTTTGGCTTGAAATGAATACAAATGGTAAAAAAATTCAATTGGGTTTATTTGCCGGTTATACAAAAAACCTTGGCTCAACTGACAGTATACAAACCGATAATTTCTATAAAAAAGAAATCTACTATGCCAGATGCTCAAATATTGATAATGTTTACAGGATTGCACCTCGCATTGTTTTCATTTCTGGAAAACTTGACATTGGAGTTGAAATAGAACACACCGTTGCAACATATGGTAAAGCAAATGGCGATAAAACGGGAGGCGTTACTGATGGTAAATCCGTTGCTAATACCCGGGGGTTGTTGGTTTTTTTGTATAAGTTTTAGTTGACCAATAGTCCGGTAATATTTTTGTAAACTGTAAATACTCAATTGAAAACTTCAGACTTTTTTCTTGTTCACTCTCACTCTCCTTCCAGGTAATACCTCAGTTGATCCAGCATAATTGGAATATCATCTTTATCAATACCCTGGTTAAGAAGCTGGGGCCGGTCTTCTTCGAATATTTCAAGGAATTCGGTTTCTGAAAAGCCTTTTTCAGACATGGATTTACGGTAATACTCCAGTGCAGACCTGCGCCGTCCCAGGCTCCACTGTACATGGCCCATGCTTATGAAATCGTGCTTGTTGGGTTCTTCATCCACCAGTTTCAAAAAATACTTTTCGGCCTGTTCTTTATTCCCGGTAATAAAGGAACACCATCCTATGGGGCGCCAGACTTTTTTGTTTCCGGGGGCCAGGTATTCCACCTTAAAATAGCATTTCAGGGCTTCTTCGTATTGCTTCAGTTCAAGTAGGCAATGCCCGATATTGAGCTGAATACTCATGTTTTCAGGATCAGCTTTTTCGGCAGAGAGGTAATATTCAAGCGCTTTATCCGGTTTTCTGAGGTTACGATAACAAACGGCAATCTTTTTGAGGGTCCACAGATTATGGGCTTCGTAAAATTCTGCTTTCAAATAATTATCCAGGGCCGTTTTAAAGTCACCCGTTTTCTGATAGCACCAGGCAATTTTCTGGTATAGCTCCTCGCTTTTTTCCTGTTCCAGAAGGGAGGCGAAAATCCCGGATGCTTCTTCAAAATGCTCCCTGGCAAGATAATATTCGGCGATATTGCGCAGCATCCTGTTGTCTTCCCCAAACAGATCCCCCAAAATCTTTTTGTGATGAAAATCAAGCCTCCAGTTAAAAATATCTTCAAAATCAGCTTTGCGGCGAAATAATTTGTAAAAGCGATAAAGGTCCTGGATGTACTGGTTGGAAACGAATTCTGGTTTTCGTCCGGGATTCATCAGATATTCATCGTCGGTAATCTCTTTTATCTGGTCCATTTCAGCTTTCAGGGTCTGCTTCATCATCTCCATATTATCTGCCGGTATATTCCGGATACTCAGGCAAAATGAATATTTATCAGAATTACACAAGACCGGGGCATGTTCAATCACATTTACAAGGTGCCAGGCAGACTGTTCGTTTGACCCAATGAGTTCAGCGATTTCAGGATTTTCGGTAAAAAAAGGCATAAACCAGTTAAGCGGGTCATCAAAGAAGGGAAAGGATTTCAACATAGAAAAAGAACCCATAAACACATCATCTCCCTTCATCTGCATTTCAGAGAATTCTTCCATTTTACTAAGCAATTCGGGAGAGTCTTTAAAAAGATTTTCCCAGTCCGGATTCCCGTCCTCTGAAAGACCCTCTTCCATCAGGCTGTCAAGGTTTATTTTGTCTTTCAGATTTGAGCTGATCATGATCATACCCGGAAGAATCTCTTCCCTGATCCGTTGCTGAAGTTTTTCGGTCCCTTTGCTCCTGATAAACTGTGTAATGATGGTTTCGATATTGTGCCTGAATGGTCCATTTTCGTTTAAGGTCTTCAGCCTGTTCGTAATTTCAGGGAAGTACTCCAGCCTCGAATCGTATTTATACAGGTTGATAAGGAGCCCTACGAGCGCCCTCTGGCTTATTTCGTTATCTTCTGAAGAGCAATGATCAAATAGCAGGGAAAATTTTCCCGGATCAAAAAAACGCTGGAGGCTAAGCATTACTGCTGAAATCATGAATGACTTATAGGGAAGTGGCATAACGGGGCTCATCATGAACCGGTTCCAGCTTTGTGCTTCTTCGGAGGAAACTCTGTTGATAAACCAGATATGGTTAAAGAACCTTTGAATTTTTGCCTGGGTTTGTTTATCCTTTAGCGCTGTGATATTTTTTCGCGCTGATTCCGGCTTTTCATAAGCCCGGGGAGTTTTGACACCTTGCTGAGCTGATTCAACGCGGGAAACAAAGATATCTTCCAGATCTTTCACATATACCCCGGGATTGGTGATCATGGAGGTCATGAACATCCGTTTCTTCTCATTCTCAAGGGTGGGGGAAAATTTTATCTTAAGCGCCTCATTTATATTGTCGGCCAGTTCGAAAACAGAAACAATAAGTTTATTATAAATCTTTTGCCGTTCAGGATCAAGGACTCCTTCCACAGTATATTTAAGCATATTATGGTAAGTATCTTCCAGCCTGGTACACTCATCCATGTAAATCCCCAGTCCATTCTCAGCAATAAGGTTTCCCAGCAGGTCAAATGCCGGTTTTAACCTGCGGTTGGTAAGACTGTTGCAGATATGGCTGAACTTTGATTTGAGTTCCTTTTCTGTCATGATGGATTCCCCCTGTACAAAATTAGGTGAAAAATAATGATAAGAAATTTAAATAACATATTTTGAAACAGCAGAGAATTCTTATTTTAATATTTTTCAACCGGCTTCCATTGGTTAAAAAGACATACTTTAAGCGAATTACAAAATTACGGGATTTTAAACAATTTAGTCTATCAATGAACTACAAGGATAAAAATACGTTATATATGAAATGAGACTAATATTAAACCATTAAAATCGAATCTGATGTCAGTAAGAAAAGCAAAAGCAATATGGAATGGTACACTGAAAGATGGCAAAGGAACCATGAATTTCAGTAATTATCAGGGGCCCTACACCTTCTCCTCAAGGTTTGAAGAGGGAAAGGGTACAAATCCCGAAGAACTGATCGGAGCAGCCCATGCAGGTTGTTATTCAATGTTTCTGTCTGCACTTATCAGCGGTGAAAAACTTACTCCCGAAAGTGTTACGACCATTGCAACCGTTCATCTCGGGTCAGACGAAACCGGACCGGTTATTTCTAAAATTGAGCTGAACTGTGAGGTGAAATGCGAGGGATTGTCAGAAAATAAGTTTAAGGAGCTTGCGGCAGCAGCAAAAGCGAAATGTCCTGTTTCACGGCTTGTAGCCTCGGCAGAGATAAGCCTGGACGCAAAGCTGGTTTAACCGATAGTGTTTTGCAGAATGATAAGGCCCGACATCTTCAGACCTGTATCAGGATAATTCTGTCCGGTCAGATTCCAATCAAAATTTATACCTGTACAACAGGCATTTAACCCCTGCTTCTGGTGGCCAATCTTATCTGTATAACCAGGGTCAAGGCTGCGGGCTTTTCCACATCAACAAGGCCTTCATCAGGTTCTTCGGAACTTTAATCCATCAGAATAGGGATTTACACATTAAAAACAACCGGAATATCTTGTCCGCCTTCCGTACTATTGCTAAATTGGTACCTGAAAAGTTATTGAATTTAAAATTAAATAAGATGACTGAAAAATTCAGGAATGTCAGACAATGGCTGTTTTTCTACACAATGGTATTCCTTTTTTCCCATGGAATAAACCTTTATGGTCAGGTAGAATTATCGGAACAACAATGGATTATCCCAACTTATAAAGTGAACCCACCGGAAAAAAATCCCATGTTTTTTAAAGGGGAAGTTTACCAGGGAGCATCCAAATACATCTATCCCTATAAATTAATCGATAACCTTTCAGATGAAAAAGTGGATAAAGCATGGAAAGCCCTGATACTTGAAAACGAATATATTAAACTTTGTATAACTCCTGAAATAGGGGGTAAGCTCTATTATGGAACCGATAAAACAAACGGTTACAACTTCTTCTATAAGAATAATGTGGTAAAGCCTGCAAATATCGGCATGCTGGGCGCCTGGGTTTCAGGCGGTATTGAATGGTGCGTTCTTCACCATCACAGGGCTTCGACCTTCCTTCCTGTGGATTATGACCTGGTTGAGAATGAAGACGGAAGCAAAACGGTCTGGATTGGTGAAACCGAACCCCGGCACCGGATGAGATGGACCATTGGAATTACTGTTTTTCCCGGTAAATCGTATTATCAGACAGAAGTAAAAATACATAACCGCACACCCTTCACTCATTCATTTTTATACTGGGCAAATGTGGCAGTAAACGTGAACGATGACTACCAGGTTATTTTTCCCCCTAGTGTTGACAATGTAACCTACCACGCAAAAAACAGCTTTGCCCACTGGCCTGTTTCTCATGAAATTTATAACAACACCAGGGATTATACCAAAGGAGTGGATATCAGCTGGTGGAAAAATTCACCTGCTTCAGTTTCCTTTTTTGCAAACGATCTGAAAGAGGATTTTATGGGAGGGTATGATCATGGTAAAGAAACCGGGACGGTTCACATCGGCGATCATAACATCGTGAAAGGAGCTAAATTGTGGGAATGGGGTTCAGGGCCTAACGGGCAGGCTACTGAGGCTAAGCTAACAGAAACAGACGGACCTTATGCTGAAATTATGGTAGGCGCATTTTCCGATAACCAGCCGGATTATAGCTGGATACAACCCTATGAAGTAAAAAACTTTAAGCAATACTGGTACCCGGTAAAAGATATCGGGGGATTTAAAAATGCCAACCTGAACGGCGCTGTGAACCTTGAAAAAAGAGACGGGAATAGCGTTTTCCTGGGATATTATTCAACCCGGAAAATTGCAAATGCAAAAATATTGCTGAAAAATAAAGGCAATGTTATTTTTGAGAAGACCGTGGAAATTTCACCTGAAAAAACTTTTTCGGGAACAATAAAAATCGATGGCTCATTTGATATGACCGACCTGTCAACTGAAATAATAAATGCCGATAACAGCGAGATATTAGTTTCCTATCAGCCGGTTAAGACAGAGTACAAAGAAACGCTGCCTGAAATTGTAAAACGCCCGGAAGCGCCTGAAGAAATAAAAACCGTTGAAGAGTTGTTTTTAACCGGACAGCGGATTCAGCAGTTTTATAATCCTACATTAAACGCGATGCTGTATTATGAAGAGGCATTAAAACGTGATCCTTCAGACTTCCGCACAAATATCGCGATGGGTAAAACAGCTCTTAAAAATGGAGATTATTTAAAGGCACGCACATATTTTACAACAGCGATCAAAAGGATCACAAAGGATTATACCCGTCCACTTGATTGTGAAGTTCTTTACCTGCAAGGGGTTACTCTTAAAGCCCTGGGCCTTTATGCAGAAGCGATTGATACTCTTTACAGGGCAACATGGGACTATGCATGGCATTCAGCCGCTTATCTTGAGCTGGCGCGAATCTCATGCGAACAAGGTGATTTTGTAAAAGCCCTTAGGCAGGTTGAGGAGTCTTTATCCACCAACCTCAGAAATAATAATGCCATCAATCTGAAAGTTGCAATCTTAAGAAAACTGGGAGACTTTGAAGCTGCTAAATCAAGCCTTGCTGCTTTGTTAAAATCAGATCCGCTTGATTTCAGAGCCTGCAACGAGAGTTACCTGATTGCAAATGAGCAGGGAGACATGGTTTTAGCAGAGCAAAGACTATTTTCCTTAAATAAAAAAATGAGAGCTTTCGATCAGAATTACCTCGAAATCAGTGTTGAATACCTGAATGATGGCCTGCTGTCAGAATCGGAAGATATGCTTCGACGCTTCAATGGCTCAAATCAACTGACAGATTATTACCTGGGATATATCAGCGATAAGAAAGGGAATAGGGAACAGGCTGCAAAATTGTTCAGGTCCGGGTCTTTACAGGATGTGGATTATTGCTTCCCTTACCGCCTCGAAGAAATCAAAATCCTTGTCAAAGCCCTGGAATATAATGCGAAGGATGCAAAGGCACATTATTACCTGGGGAATTTACTTTACGACAAACAACCCGGTAAAGCTATCGAATACTGGGAGAAGGCAGTAGAATTTGATCCGGCTCTTGCTATCGCTTACCGGAATCTTGGCTGGGGATATTTCAGATATAATAAAGATGTACCGAAAGCCATTTCTGCTTATGAAAAGGCCATCGCGAATAACAATAACGACCCGGTTTATTATGCAGAATTAGATCCGCTTTATGAATTGGAAAATGTATCCATTGAAAAAAGACTGGCTCTTTTTGCGTCGGGTCATGAGACTGTTAAAAAGCTGGATGATGCATCTATCCGTGAAATTAAAGTGTTGATTCTCGGGGGAAAGGCAGACAAAGCACTGGAGTATCTGAACGAAAAATTCTTTAGTTATCGCGAAGGCAGTTCAATTGTGAGAAACATCATGGTTGATGCACATCTGATGTCAGGGAAAAAATACATGGAAGAAAAAAATTACGATGCAGCGCTGAAACAATTCCTTGAAGCCAATGTACTTGGGGATGACTCCCAGGACGACAGCAGATCGGGAGACATGAGGACACCCCAGGTCGAATATTTCATTGGTCTCGCCTATGAAGCTCTCGGAGAAAAAGATAAAGCAAAATCCTACTTCGAGGGATCTGTAAATAAAAAAATACAGGAATCAAA
>CAYGFI010000188.1:0-8649 GCA_964349045.1 uncultured Chitinophaga sp. | reverse complement strand
CCGTGATGAAAAAAACTGGTTATATTTTGTTGGTTCTTGCATTTTTCCTTGCAATTACCTCATGCGAAATGCAAAGTGAATATAGTGATGTTGACCAATCTGCAATTGTTCCCAGCGTTGAGACAGTTGATTTTGGAACTGTAACTGTTGGTGACACAGTTGTTAAAAAGATGTCTGTAGGTTTTTATCAATTCCTCGATGGTAAAAACATAAATGCGGTTTACTCGATTCCTGAGAGCTCAAATTTCTCCATCGATTCCATGTATAATCGCATTCCTGAAATGACAGGGAAAGCTTACAGCATTGAATATATCGATATTCAGTGTAAAACTGAGGCTGCTGACACATTTAACACAACAATGACTGTTACAGCAGCTGACAGGATTCGAAGTGTGTCTTTGACAGCTATTGTTAAAATTGAATAGATCATCCAGGTGTTGATTTTAGGTTTTTAAATATACACGACTAAGTTATTTTCATTTGAGTGGATAATTTAAGAATTCATTAGTGAGAATTTAATTCTTGTCAATTCGTGCAACATTAGTTTAGAGCTAATGAATTGAAACAACAAAAAGAATCATGTTAACTTCTGAGAACTTCAGGAAATATAATAAAATAGAATAGAATAATTTCCCCATAACTAATGAAAAAGCTTAATAAAACGATTTTACCAATCTCAGTCATTCTTAAAGAAAAACTCTTTGAGAAAATGATTCATTCTGGATTGACGAAATTTTTATTGACGCTTCTTCTGATTACCTCAACTTTTACTTTATCTGCATCGGATCTTGGCATTGTCAAAAAGGGAAATAAATTCTTTTTTACTCTTAATGGTGAATTATGGTTTCCGAAAATCCATGATTTTGATGTAAACGGAGGTGGCCCTTTTCCAACAGGAGACCTGCGGAGCCAGGTAACTGATCTCAAAAGCTATGGGTATAATACCCTGATGATTCCTTTTATTGCCTCATGGGCAAATAACGCTAAAATGGGGGAAATATTCACTATCACGCAAGAGCTGGGGATGATGGTAATTATTAATTACAATTGTATATGGGAGTATAACCAATGGATTTCAACAATGCCCCAATCTATTGCACTGACCTATACCGGAAATGTTGATGCAATCCTAAGCAAAACTCCTAATGTAAGGGATGATGTTTTTTTAACAAAACTTAACTCCGGTCTTAAAGCTATAATTCAATATGGTGAAACTAAAAGTAATGTGATAGCCTACCAATTGGTGGATTCTGATTTCTGGAAAGCTTGCGATGACGCGGCAGACACCTATCGAAGTAATCCTGCCAAATCATATTTACCAACTACCATTTTTTCATACAACGCGGGGAATCTTCCTGTTTATAAAGATTGGTTAATAAATAAAGGATTTACCCCTGAGGAATTAGGATTTGATTCGTGGGATCATCTCTTTATGCCATGGAATATCCTCAATGCGAAAAATATTAACCATTGGTTAAGCTGGAAAGAATTCAGAGTATTTGGTTTGAGCGTAGCAGCCTTAAAAGTTTCTTTTGAATATGCTAAAACCTTAACAAATAAACCTATTGGCGTAGGGTTTGACGGAGGATTCGGCTCTGTTTGGGCGGATCAGGAAAATGCAATACACCAGGGTTTGAGTGAGATAGTTGATTTTGCCACAATTTTTCTTGGATGGAATCCTCCTTTTGAGGATAGCTGGCGGGTGAAATCAGCATCTCAATATGTACCCGGGATACCTATTATCGGCTTTTTTGATGTCACCTCGGGAGCATATGTCGGAATGCCCAACCAACCTTGTTATCCAATTTCCCAGGTATTTACAACCATACCATGGCTATCGGGGTATCTGGTGGGAAGTGGTGGTAAAATAGGAAGTGGAGGAATTTCAATTTCTATCTCAGACTGGAGAAATCTTACAACCAGCCTGCAAACAGTCATGAAAGATTCACTTTGGATATATGAACCCGCCAAACCAAAAGTCGCTGTATTGATTTCAAAACCTGATACTTACTATGAAGGTGGAGATGCCTGGCGAAATGGCGATTCACCAAACCTGGATTTTTCCCAAAAAGGGACAGGAGTAATATTTAACAGGGCAGGTATACCTTTTACCGAGATATGGCATGATCAGGATATATCCAAATATGATGTTGTTGTTGCTCCAACTGCACAAACAATGATTTACTCAGACCTGTATACTGCATTGCAACCTTCTGCTGTAAATAGTTTTATTTCAAATGGGGGAGTATTCATAAAGGGACCCTATCCCATGAGAAATAATATTAAATACCTCTACGCTAATCAACCGGAAAGTAGCAATTCAGCAAATGATTTTTACCTGGAGGGTGCCGGATGGTCTGAAATTTCTTCAGTAACAGACGACATTGCCGGTAATATTGATGTTCGGTATTTAGAAACCTCCGGCGATGCTTTTTTATATCTTCCATTATCTTCAACTACTAACCCTTACGAGTTTTCCATAACATACAAAGATATTGTTTCAGACGGATTTAAATTACAGATAGAAAGCCCAACCGGCTGGAAAGATATTAAAATGCGAAAGGTTAATGGATATAACTATTGGAGAACTTTAACCACAGTGATTAATGAAGAGGATCTTTACAGTGCATCAAATAATTCTAAATGTAAAATCAAACTGGTTAATCAGTCTCAAACTCCTATACCAATTACTTGCGCGCAATGGGCCGAATTGAGCAACGTCTTCCCTCAGACTGATTTATATATACCCCAGGAGAGAATTCCCGCACCTACTCTTAGTGCACCTCTGGCTAATCTCAAAGCAGGCGACCGGATATCTGACTACTTATTTTTGACAACAACGGCAGGTTTTTTTAATAAACTTCAGACAGAAGTAGTAAAATCAAAACCCGGGGATGAAATAGTAGCAACAACTGTTATTGATGGTCTTAAGGCAAACACGGTTGTAGCAAGACCTTATGATTTGGGATGGGCTATTAAAATGGGTGTAAATACACCTTCGTTTTTCTACGGTACAAGAGCTAAAGACTGGAGCTACCCTGGTACTCAGGATGAAAAGTCATGCGATTTCTTCAGTGAACTTGTTACATGGAAAAAACCAAATGTAAAAGCATTTGATGTTCTGGATCCGGATGGAAATAATATCAATAAAAAAATCGAATGCTCTTTGGTTTTTAAGTCTACCGATACCACCAGATTTGCAGTAATTGCCCAAAACCACACAGGAAGCGTTCAGATTTTTAAAGTGCATCTTAATAACGATTTTTTAAACTTATCGGATAATATAACTTTTAACAATTCTAATATTTCGATTAACAATAATATCATTGAGTTCGATCAAAAATCAGCAGGCTCATGGAGTGCCTGCCAAAGGTATTTTCACGTTGAAGATAATGTTATTTATGAAGAAGGAGCTGGTGTCGGAATAAACGAACTTAATACTAAACCATTCTTTTGTTTTCTTTCTAATCCTTCTCAGAATAACACATTCATTTTATACTTGGACTATAGCACTATTAACCTTGAGATATTTAACATTTCCGGTCAAAAGGTATTTGCCGAAAATAACTGTGTAAATGGATGTTCAATTAATTTATCGGTTCTGCGATCGGGTATTTATATAGCAAAGTTTACAGGCAAATTTAATGCCTCCACTCAAAAGCTCATTTTAAAATAAGGCATGAATAATATATAACACATACCAATATGTTTAAAGTAAATAAAAAGTTTATCCTGGCATTTTTTCTTTATTCAGCTATACTTTTCTCAAGTAATATACTATCTGCACAATCAGAAGTATTTGTAACATCTATGCAAAAATTGGATAACAATGGCATCCCATCATCTGCAGATTCCGGGGTAATATTAAATTCTTCTTTTGAACAAGCTAACTTATCTGATTATAAGATAAATACATGGAATGGAACCGCCGATATTACCCTGGATAGTAATACTGCTTATGATGGTAAGCAAAGTCTGAAGGTTGTTGGGAAAGATGCTTCAGTAACCATTTCGCAGAGCATTCCTGTTCCCCGCAATACTGTGTATGAATTCACCTTCCGTATTAAAATGAAGGATCTTAAGGGAGGAGGAAAAACAGGTTTACTGCTTAGTGGAAACACAGATCTGTTTTTTTCTTATCAGAGCAGGGATAAAATGTTTAAGGATAATGAGTGGCACGAGATAAAACATTACATCCATACAGGGGCTGCAACTGAGTTATCTTTACAACTTACTTTTGAGATGTGGGGTGGTGGTGGAAGCGGAACAGTTTGGTATGATGCGCTGTCATTAAAAAAGATTGCAACAAATGTTGATTTTTATGAAATCAACAAAGACAGAAAGTTATTCCCCGGGGTGACCCTCGATGCTGAGCTCGGCACAGATGAATGGTTTGGTACCATGGAAGGTGGATATCTTCGTAAATACAGACCGAATCCCGAATCACTGAGACAATATACCTGCCCTGAATGGTTCAGAGATGCAAAATTCGGAATTTACCTGCATTGGGGCGTATATTCTATCCCGGAAATGGAATGCTGGTTTGCCAGATTAATGTACATTGAAGGTTCCCGGGAATATAAATATATGATTGAAAAATTCGGAAATCTTCAGGAATTTGGTTATAAAGACCTTATTCCTCTCTGGAAGGCCGAGAATTTTGATCCTGCTGCATTAACAAAACTCTTCAAACGCGCTGGTGCAAAATATGTTACCCCGGTAGCTGTTCATCATGACAATTTTGACCTTTGGAATTCCAGGTATAATAAATGGAACTCAGTTAACATGGGTCCCAAAAAGGATATTGTTGGAATGTGGCGTGAAGCAATATTAAATGAAGGCTTACGCTTTGGAGTGACCACTCATCTTGAACGGTCCTACAGCTGGTATAACACCAACAAACTTTCGGACGAGGGAGGAAAGTTTGACGGAGCAAATCCCGAATATTCTGACTTTTATCAGCAGGACAATGGAGAAATCGGTCATACGGGTACGATTGAACCAGATCCAAAATGGAGATTCGAATGGGCCTGCCGCCTTATGGATCTGATCGATAGTTATCAGCCCGACTTTTTATATTTTGACGGTTCTATCCCTTTCCGTGGAGAAGACCAGGGATATACAGGTATGAATGTCCTGGCTTATTACTATAACAAAAACAGCTCCTGGCATAATGGTGTAAATGAAGGCGTTATGACTATTAAAAACAGTTGTATGGGATTAAATATTGAGGGAATTGCCACCCTTGATTTTGAAAGAAGTAATTCCTCTGAGATACTCACTGACGCATGGCAAACTGATGATGCTCTGGGTCCCTGGGGTTACTATAAAGGAGCTAAGTACATGTCAGTAGATCAGGTGATTGACAAAATGGTTAACATAGTTAGTAAAAATGGGAATTACCTCCTGAATGTCAGCCCGAGAGCAGATGGAACTCTGGATCAGGAAACAATTACGATCCTCGAAGGAATTGGGAAATGGATGGATATTAACGGAGAAGCAATTTATTCTACCCGGCCCTGGTCACAGTCAGAAGATGGAAATGTTCGTTTCACCAGTTCAAAAGATAATCAAACACTCTATGCAATTTCTATTGAAAAGCCTGAAGACAACAACTTAAATATCCGGGTCCTTAATAGTAGTAAAATGAAAGTGAATTCAATTGAATTGCTGGGTTATAAGGGAACAGTAAAATGGAAGCAAAAGGCAGATGGCTTACATATTATTTTTCCCGCTACAGTGCCATGCGAAAATGCCTGGAGTTTCAAAATTAAATAATGCTCTATATATTAACTTAAACTAAATTATTATGAAACGATTTGCCTCAATGTTTGTCTTTTGTTTCGGCATTTTGCTTATTCAGATGCCGGGTATAAGCCCTGTTTATGGGGCGACCGTCTCCAAGGGTGGAGATGGTACTCTTCAAAAAACTTCGTCTAATCATGCTGTGGGCAGCATGATGAATCTCCCTGATCCTGTATTATTCTATAGTTTTGATACAACAGGGCAATATCAGTTTGGTGATTCTCCTTATCGCCTGGCAGATTTTTCAAGTGGTTCACCAAATTTCGATAATGGAAAACAAATGCTATACGATTGCGGTATTAACGGTGAAGATCCAGCCTTGAAGTTTATTTTAGGTAAGGAAAATGTTGGTGGTATTGAAAGATATTTTCTGAAAGCCAATCCTGCTGCAAGTGCCGGAGCAGGCCTTGACATTAATAATTCTACTGTCCGTTCCTGGTTACCTCCAAATGATTATGGTCTGGACGGTACAGTTGCCCGTACCATTTCTTTCTGGTTCAAGCTGGATAATGTTGTCCCAACCAATACAGACAAAGGAGCTCAGTTGTTAACACTTGGAGCACCTTATTGGGATGCCTCAGGAGATGGGTTGAGTATTTATGTTAACAAGCTTGACGGGAAAAGGTTTTTGGAAGTAAAATATGGATCGGGTGCTGATGGGGCACCGAAATTTATTTTCAGAACAGAATATGATTTTGCTGATGATACATGGTATCATATTGCAGTAAGAACGCCTGAGAACGGAACACTCCTGACCACTGAAGTATTAGTAAATGGTGTAGTAGCGAGTACTCATACCGATCCTTTGCTTGATGTACAGGTTAATATTGCCAATAAGCTCTTCGTTTGGCTGGTACCCTGGAATAATCAGGGAGTTTCATTAGCTGATGTTCGTTTTTACAATCAATTATTAACTGATGGCCAGATAGGAACAATTGAACAAATGTATGTACTCCCTGATCCTGTATTATTCTATCAATTTGATACAACAGGGCAATATCAGTTTGGTGATTCTCCTTATCGCTTGGCAGATTTTTCAAGTGGTTCACCAAATTTCGATAATGGAAAACAAATGCTATACGATTGCGGTATTAACGGTGAAGATCCAGCCTTGAAGTTTATTTTAGGTAAGGAAAATGTTGGTGGTATTGAAAGATATTTTCTGAAAGCCAATCCTGCTGCAAGTGCCGGAGCAGGCCTTGACATTAATAATTCTACTGTCCGTTCCTGGTTACCTCCAAATGATTATGGTCTGGACGGTACAGTTGCCCGTACCATTTCTTTCTGGTTCAAGCTGGATAATGTTGTCCCAACCAATACAGACAAAGGAGCTCAGTTGTTAACACTTGGAGCACCTTATTGGGATGCCTCAGGAGATGGGTTGAGTATTTATGTTAACAAGCTTGACGGGAAAAGGTTTTTGGAAGTAAAATATGGATCGGGTGCTGATGGGGCACCGAAATTTATTTTCAGAACAGAATATGATTTTGCTGATGATACATGGTATCATATTGCAGTAAGAACGCCTGAGAACGGAACACTCCTGACCACTGAAGTATTAGTAAATGGTGTAGTAGCGAGTACTCATACCGATCCTTTGCTTGATGTACAGGTTAATATTGCCAATAAGCTCTTCGTTTGGCTGGTACCCTGGAATAATCAGGGAGTTTCATTAGCTGATGTTCGTTTTTACAATCAATTATTAACTGATGGCCAGATAGAAACAATTGAACAATTCAATGTGCTTCCTGATGTTAAGGTTACTTCAATCGTGATTACCGGTGAAGCTGATGCAACAACGATTGATGTATCAGGTGGTACTCTCCAGTTAACTGCAACAGTGGCACCAGATGATGCTACCGATAAAAGCATAATCTGGTCGGTAGATACTTCTACTCCTTATGCTACTGTTTCTTTAACTGGTTTGGTTAAGGCTACCAGTGATGGTATAGCAAAAGTAATTGCAACGGCTGCCGATGGATCAGATGTTGCTGGTGAGATTTTGATAACTATCACGAATCAGAGTAATGCTACTATTCAAGATTTTGACGGTAATACATATCAGGTTATGGATCTTACTGTTGGTTTAGATACGCTGTATTTTACCAAAACAAGTATGATTGCAACGCATTATTCAGACGGAACCCCAATTGATGCGAATTATTGGGGGAGAGCAACCACACCGGAAAATAACTTGTTTTACAAATATGCATACAGTGCTTTTGTTGGTATGGCAGGTTTAACCGATGGGCATTCAGATCCTGCAAAAGTTAATACTTTTAATGATTTCTCCAATATGCAGGGACCCTGTCCGGATGGTTGGAGGATTCCCAGACAGTCTGATTGGGAAAAGGTTTTAGCAAGAGGTGTGGACTTACAATCATTAAATATGACGGATGCGGTTGATGGAGAGTCTGCTTCTGGAACATTTGTACCCCCAGACTTCAATAATGGAGATGGGTCATGGACCGGATGGGCAGTAGCCGATGAAAACCCAGATGATAACATGAAAGCAATTCACCTGGAATACACTCCTGGAAATGCTGCTCCCAATTTTAATAACTGGACTTCAAAGGAGACCAATCCAGACAATCCCTGGGGATTTTTATCGGTACGATGTATACGAACCTCAATAGGTCCTACGGTTACTAAGGCAGTGACTTCTGTTTCAGGCATCTCTGTTTATCCTGTTCCTGTAATGGATCAATTAACAATTCGGGGAATAGCAAAAGTTAAGAGACTTGAAATAATGGATATCACAGGAAAAATGTTACAAAAAGTGGAAGTTACTGGAGATGAAGTTACTCTCAATGTAAGCAACTTGCATAGTGGGATGTACTTTCT
>CAYGFI010000187.1:0-8651 GCA_964349045.1 uncultured Chitinophaga sp. | reverse complement strand
GTTAATAATATACTTATTTTTGTACATAGCTTTTTACCGAACCCTTTACTTTTCAAATAATTATGGAGTTTAAAACCACGCTGGAAATTGTAACTAAAGATATACAAGATATAGAAAAATTAGTAAGCAATTTCAAAAATTATTCGAGAATACCCAATATAGAACTGGATCTGGCTCTCTCCCGATTGCGGAATGTTTATGATTTGCTGCTGATGTTTAAATCTGATAATGATGATGCAAAAGACGCTTCACATTCTCATAAACCTACTCCAAATACCCTGGCAGAAACAACAGCAAAGGATAAACCTGATGGTTTTCCTGATACTCTGTCTGTTCAGGCAGAAAATGTCAAACCTGTCACTGAACGTGTAAGGAAGGATACTTCAACGCCTCCCCCGGTTGCTGCTGAAAGACCAATAGTTAAAAAAAAGACTGTTGAAGAAAAAAAATTTATTAATGAAAAGCTGGGTGAACAGACAATTAAAAAGGACGTTTCATCAAAACTTCAGGGCCCGGCCATTAAGACCATTGCAGGTAGTCTGGGTATCAACGACAAATTTTTATTTATCCGTGAATTGTTTGGCGGCAATGCTGATACATTCCGGCTAACGATGAATGAACTGGACGAGGTACATAATTTTAACGAGGCATATTCGCTACTGATGGACCGTTTTCATTGGGATATGGACAGCGAACCTGTTCAGATGCTTCTCAACCTGATACGCAGGAAATTTATCACTTCCGGAAATGAGTAAACTTTATCTCGTACCAACGCCGATCGGAAATCTTCAGGACATGACTTTCAGGGCAATTGAGGTATTAAAGAACTGCGACCACATTCTGGCCGAAGATACACGTAAAACGATTTTTCTGCTAAAACACTTTGGAATTGAAAAACCCGTTCGTTCACATCATAAGTTCAACGAACATAAAAGCCTGATGTTCGTAATTCAGGATCTTCTTGCCGGTCAGACTATTGCTCTGGTCAGTGATGCAGGTACTCCGGGAATTTCCGATCCGGGCTTTTTACTGGTAAGGGAATGTATTAAAAATTCTATCCCCGTTGAATGTTTGCCGGGACCTACAGCATTAATTCCTGCACTGGTGAACTCGGGTCTTCCAGCGGACCGCTTTTGCTTCGAGGGATTTCTCCCACACAAAAAAGGAAAAATGAAAAAGTTGCAGGAACTTAAAAACGAGGAAAGAACTATGGTTTTTTATGAATCACCTTTCCGCCTGATGAAAACTTTGGAACAGTTTATTGAAACTTTCGGAGCAGAAAGAACCTGCTCGGTGTCACGTGAATTAAGTAAAATATATGAGGAGAACATGCAGGGAAGTTTATCAGAAGTTTTTGCCCACTTTAAAGATAAAACAATTAGGGGAGAGATTGTGATTGTATTGGCGGGGAGCGATTCAGATTGATTTTGGCCATTACCTGTTAATATTGAATTATGCTCAGCGTTTCAGTGAATGAGTATAAAGCGCAGTAATAAATTACCCCATTTTCTAATAAACTAACCCGCAGCAGAGCTGACGAGGTATCAAAAAAAACTATTTTTCTCAATGCAAGCATCGGAGTATTAAACTCATTTATCACGATACTCTTCGCTATCGGGATTCATATCTGCTTATTTATTACTTGTCCGTATTCGTACACATTCTGTTCCGATACGTTCAGTTTTAACTTTTCTTTACATTTCTCAAGTCACCAAACCGTATATACAATATATTAATATACAATGATTTAAAATGTTTGGCACAGATAATGGAAATCATTTTTCAAATAAACAAATCATAATTAATTAAAAATTAAAGAGATGATAACAAGTAACAAAACCAACCGCAGATTCCAAGGGATTGCAATCTCTATGATGGTTATGAGCCTTGTAACCTTAAACCTGACAGGACAGAAATCATTTAATGAAAACTCGTTTGCCTTTTTAAACAAACATTTTTATACAAATAGCAAAACAGAGATAATTAATGCAGTATATAAAGTAAAGGTTTCTCATAATGAGTTGGAAGCAGAGTCTCTTGAACTCGAAGACTGGATGTTGAGTCCTGCTGAATGGAATGCCTCAGAAAGTGAAGCCTACTTTGAAAAATTTGATCTTGAAGAGAGTGAAATGATCATGGAAGATTGGATGAAGAATCCATCCGAATGGACTTCAGAAACTAATGAAGGCTTAGTCGAATATCTTAATTTTGAAGAAAATGAAATGATCCTGGAAGACTGGA
Source organism: uncultured Chitinophaga sp. (assembly GCA_964349045.1). Classification (GTDB taxonomy): domain Bacteria; phylum Bacteroidota; class Bacteroidia; order Bacteroidales; genus JACJXF01. The sequence goes on along the minus strand of CAYGFI010000187.1, from coordinate 6,410 downwards.
TGATGAAGACCAACTGGAGTGATCATAGCATAATCGAAGAAGAATTGCAGATTGAAGAATGGATGAGCAATCCTGCCGGTTGGAACAGTATTAATTAAAAAACCAGTACCATTTAATCTGAATTTGCTTCTCTTTCAATTTCGCTTCGCGTCTCATTCTCTTCCTCTGAATCTTTCTCTCCGATAAGCTGCCTTGGCGCTGATTTTAATGGCCTGGCCCCCAGTTGTTCAATGTCCTTTGCCCTTTTCAACAGATTCCCTTTTCCTGTATGTAATTTGTTAATCGAATCGTCATACGATTTCTGGGTCGATTTCAATTTATTTCCTACATCCACAAGATCGTCGAGTAAGCTATAGAATTTATCGAGAAGTTCACCGCTTTTCTTTGCAATCTCACGTGCATTCCGGTTCTGGGACTCTTGTCGCCATAGACTTGAAATCATTTTCAAGGCAGCTATCAGGTTGGTAGGACTCATTAGCAGAATTCTTCTCTCGTAAGCAAAGTTCCATAATTCCGGATCCTTTTCAATTGCAACCAGATAGGCAGGCTCAACCGGCATAAAAAGCATTACAAAGTCGAGAGTTTTAACGTCATACAGTTCCTGATAGTTTTTCTTACTCAAAGAGAGGATATGATTTTTCAGTGAAGTTACATGGTCCGATATATGTCTTTCCTGCTCGGGTTTGTCTTCGGAAGTGAAATAACGCTCATAGGCTGTCAAAGAAACCTTGGAATCGATGATCACGTATCTTTCACCCGGGTATTCCACAACCACATCGGGTCGTTGGCTTTTTCCTTCTTCGTCTTTCAGGTTTTGCTGCACGAAGTATTGTCTGTCCTTTACTAATCCTGATTTATCCAAAATGCTTTCAAGAATCATCTCTCCCCAGTTTCCCTGGGTTTTGCTTTCACCTTTCAGTGCGCGGGTGAGGTTTTTGGTTTCTTCACTTACTTTAAGATTGAGATCGGCCAGTTTTTTTACTTCTTCCTTCAGTGAAAACCTTTGCTTGGTTTCTTCAACATATGCATTTTCAACTTTCCTTTCAAAATCCTTAATCTTTTCTGAAAGAGGCTTCAGAATAGAGTCGATGTTTTCTTTATTCTGCTGTGTAAATTTCTTTGTTTTTTCCTCAAGAATTTCATTGGCAAGATTTTTAAACTCCCGGTTCATTTTCTCATACAGAAGTATTATTTCTTCTTTCTGAGCCAGCAGTTTTTCCTCCAGATTTTTATTTTCGTTTTTAAAGGATGACAATTCACCGGTAAGATTTAGAAGCTGATTTTCCTTGGATTTGAGGGATTCTTTGGTTTCCTGGAACTGTAAATTCAATGACTTCTCACGTTCAATGTTGATAATGGTCCTGTTTCTCTGCAGAATCCTGATTATGATCAAGCCAACAGAAAGTCCGATTGCAATACCGATAAATAATTCAAGGAAATCCATTGGGTAAATTGTATAAGTTATGACAACTAATATACGAATTAAGGGTAAGGGCGCAAAGCAATGTTAAAACGCAAATATAAAATTACGTTTCCTTTGTGCCTTTTCACACTTGCGCTTAACTCATCCTCCCTGGTGGCCGGATGGTATCTTAAAAATCGTATTCCCCAGAAATCTCTCAATCTTTTTCAGGTTCGGAGCATCTTTTCTGCTTACAAATGTTAACGCTACTCCTGATTTGTCAGCACGAGCGGTGCGGCCTATCCGGTGAATATAATCTTCCGGATCGCGGGGGACGTCATAGTTTATGATCAGATCAAGTCCTTCCACATCTATCCCCCGGGAAATAATATTCGTCGCTACAAGAATCTGAAGCTTTCGGTTTTTGAAGTCGCGCATCACGAGTTCTCTCTCCTTCTGGTCGAGATCGGAATGGATAGCCGCCACGTTAAGTTTGAGTTTTTTCAATGCAGTGTTGATTTCTTTTACCCGGATTTTTGAGGATGCGAAAATTATAGCTCCCGAAATATCATCTTTAGAGAACAATTCCACAATCTTATCCAGTTTCTGATGTTCTTCAAGCATATACACACCCTGTATAGCGCCGTCTGCGGGTCTTGAAGCAGCAATGTCGATTTGTAAAGGGTTTGTCAATATTGTTTTAGCCAGGGTACGCATGCGAGGAGGCATGGTAGCAGAGAAAAGCAGAGTCTGTCGTTTTTTAGGCATAAGCTTAATTATAGTCATAATATCATCATAAAATCCCATGTCGAGCATTCGGTCGGCCTCATCCAGAATAAGGTATTCGAGATGCGATAGGTCTACATAGCCCAGACCCAGATGCGAAAGAAGCCGGCCCGGCGTTGCAATCACTATCTCTGCTCCCATAACCAAAGCCGTCCTTTGTTGATCCCAGGTGGCAGAATCCCCTCCCCCGTAAACCGAAATAAAGCTAAGGTTCATAAAGTATCCGAATCCTTCAAGCTGTTGGTCGATCTGCAATGCCAACTCCCGGGTTGGCACTATAATCATAGCATAAATTTTCTTCCCGTCAACACTTTTATCGCAAAGACGGTTAAGAATAGGTAATAGGAATGCTGCCGTTTTACCTGTGCCTGTTTGAGCGCAGCCGAGTACATCTTTGCCTTCCATTATGGCAGGAATTGCCTGAAGCTGAATGGGAGTAGGCTTATCGTAGCCCATGGCATCTATCCCCTGAAATACTTCATCTCTGAAATTAAATTGTCCGAATTCTGACACTGTTTCTATTGTTTGATTTATCAATTCAAATATGCCTTATTGTTACTTGTGTAATTATTACCTGACAAATGATTACAGGTATTCCCTCTATATTATTTCAGGAGTTTTTTAATAAAAGGCAAAGGTAGGCTTTTTTTGAGTCTGATGAAACCCACATGTTTCGAGAAACGCATACACAAATGAATAAAAACTCTTAATGTGGGTTCCATCTGACCATTAAAAATAAATTATATACAGATGAAATGAATAAACGATTGAAGTGCATTGACGCGAAAGCTTATGGGAATCGCTGTTTTTTTATTTGCACCTTGCACCGATGCATCGATTAAAATTTACATTTGTAAAAAAACAGGATTTGAAAGCTTACAAACATATCTTCTTCGATCTCGATCGAACCCTTTGGGATTTTGACGCCAATTCCCGTGCAGCGCTAACTGACGTTTTCGAAAAACATGAATTGGGGAAATATTATGAATCCTGTGAGCCCTTTATTCAGGGTTATCATAAACACAATGAATTGCTATGGGACCGTTACCGCCAGGGAAATATTAAAAAAGAATTGCTGCGTTCGCTACGTTTCGACCTGACTCTGCAGGATGCCAAAGTGGATAACAAGGAACTGGCAAGGACGATCGGAGAGGATTATCTTCATCTGAGTACGGAAAAAACTATTCTTTTTCCATTTACACATGAAATTCTTATTTACCTGCAAGAAAAATATCCGTTATATATCTTAACAAACGGATTCCGGGAGACGCAATTCAGTAAAATGAAGAACTGTAATTTATCGAAATATTTCCATGCTGTTTTTACCTCTGAAACCATCGGGTATAACAAACCTCATCCTAAAATATTTCAATGGGCCATGTCATCTGTGAATGGCAGGAAAGAGGAATGCCTGATGATTGGTGATGACATTGAGGTGGATATCCTGGGAGCAAAGAACTGTGGGATTGACCAGGTTTTTTTTAATCCTGATAAACTCATTACCGAAGCAAAGCCAACTTTTACAATTGAATCGCTGATTGAATTAAAGAACTTTTTATGAGGCAGAATATAGAATTCTATATTTTCTAAAACGGATGATCCTCAAATCCTGAATTCTGACCCATATCAAATGATTTATCCCTTCCCTTTTTAAAATCCTCATTCATTTTAGATCCGAAAGTTACAGCAGGTTTTCCCTGTTCCTCTTCGAAAACGGGACTGACTTCGTCGAAGTCGGTAAATTTGGCAAATTCTTCACGGAAACGTAAGCTGACATTACCTATGGCGCCATTCCTGTGCTTGGCCACGATGATCTCAGCGATACCCCTGGTAGAATTTCCATCGTCATCTACATCCAGACCATATTTTTCAGGCCGGTGTATGAAACAGACAATATCGGCATCCTGTTCTATAGCTCCCGATTCCCTGAGGTCGGAAAGCTGCGGTCGCTTGGAACCCGAGCGTAATTCAACGCTCCGGTTAAGCTGAGAGAGCGCGATAATAGGGACGTTCAGCTCTTTTGCAATTCCCTTTAGCGCACGTGAAATGTTACTGACTTCCTGTTCGCGGTTACCTTTTGAATCGCCCGGACCGCTCATCAGCTGCAGATAGTCGATAATAATAACCTGGATATCATAGAGATTTTTCAGTCGACGGCATTTGGCCCTGATCTCATAAATAGTAATTGCAGGTGTGTCGTCGATAAAAATTGGAGCTTCAATAAGACCTTTAATTCTGTATTCCAGTTGTTCCCACTCGTATTGTTCGAGCCGGCCATTGCGGATTCTGTCGGAAGGTAATTCCGTTTCAGCTACAATAAGCCTGTTTACCAATTGTATGGATGACATTTCAAGCGAAAACATTGCAACAGGTCGTTTATGTTCGACAGCCATATTGCGTGCCATTGCAAGTACAAAGGCTGTTTTTCCCATCGAAGGACGCGCAGCGATAATAATCAGGTCGGATCGCTGCCAGCCCGAAGTTATTCTGTCTAGTTTGGTGAATCCTGATGGAACGCCACTAAGTGAATCCTCGCGTTTAGAAGCTTCTTCGATCTGGTGGATGGCTTCTTTGATAAGCAGGTTGATCTTAGCGGTTTCTTTTCTGATGTTACCTTCCGCAATGCTGAAGAGCTGGCGCTCAGAGAAATCAAGAAGCTCGTCAACATCATTCGATTCGTCATAAGCTTTTGCCTGTATTTCCGAAGCAACACGTATCAGTTCGCGCTGTATGAATTTTTGAGCAACAATCCTGGCGTGGTACTCGAGATGAGCAGCAGAGGCGATGCGGCTGGTGAGCTGAGTGATATACAAAGCTCCCCCCACTTCATTCAGGAGTTCTCTCTTTTTAAGCTCTTCGGTAACGGTAAGAATATCGATGGGTTCTTGTCGGGTAGATAAGTCAATTATAGCCTGGTACATTTTCTGATGGGCTTCTTTGTAGAAACTCTCAGGCTTAAGGATATCAAGAACGGCAATTACCGCGTCCTTTTCAAGCATGATGGCGCCCAAAACAGCTTCTTCCAGATCGATGGCCTGTGGCGGGATCCGGCCATATTCCGGTATTACTTTAGCAACACCTGTTTCTTTTCTTGAGTTTTTGACAGCCATTGGGGGATCACTTTTTATAAGAATTCAAAGGTAGAAAAAACACTTCCATTTTTACTTATTTGTGTGTAAAGTTTTAAAGGGAAAAGTAATAAAACGACAAAATTATGAATCCATAAATGAAATAATCCCAAATTAAAAAATTCCTTTCGAAAATCCATCCGAAAAACTAATTTTACACAAAATCAGTTTTCATGATCCTGTTTCCCAACGCCAAAATAAACCTGGGCCTTCATGTCCTATCCAAAAGAAAGGATCAATACCATAACATTGAAACCCTTATTCATCCTGTAGAATTCTGTGATATTCTGGAATTTTTACCCTCCTGTGAAACAGAAACAATTTTTAAGCTTAGTGGTATACCGGTTACCGGGGAGATGAAAGAAAACCTGGTTTATAAAGCCTACATGATGCTGAAAGAAAGGTTTAATCTGCCCCAGTTGAAAATTCACCTGCACAAAATAATCCCAGCAGGTGCCGGACTGGGTGGCGGATCCTCGGATGGAGCATTTATGTTAAAGGGATTGAACAAGATGTTCGATCTTAGGCTCAGTATGACTGAATTGCGGAATTATGCCGCGGCATTGGGAAGCGATTGCAGTTTTTTTATTGAAAATTTACCTGCTCTGGTTACCGGAAAGGGTGAAATACTGGCTCCTGCAGTAAATTACATTGATAATTATAAAATACTTTTATTTTTCCCTGGCTTCCCGGCTTCAACTGCCGAGGCTTACCGCGGTATTGTTCCTGATCCTGATAAAAATAGTCTCATTTCCATTCTTGAAACTGATATCCGGAACTGGAAAAAGAATCTGAAAAATGACTTTGAGAAAAGTATTTTTGAGTACTACCCGGTTCTGCGAGACCTGAAGGACAAGCTATATGAATGTGGTGCAGTTTACGCATCAATGAGCGGAAGCGGATCATCAATTTACGGTTTGTTTGAACAAGATTTCAGAATGCCTCACGAATTAGAGAAAAATCTTATATGGAGCTCTCCCAATTCAAAATAGCTGAGTACCTAATAATCTGAAGATGTAGCATTTGCAATAAAAATCTACCAATCTCTGAAATATAAAAACCTTATATTCAATAATATACGTCACACTCCAGGG
>CAYGFI010000186.1:1311-8723 GCA_964349045.1 uncultured Chitinophaga sp. | reverse complement strand
CATTATCTTTGGCGCGGATTAAAAGCAGATAATAGTTTTAGCATTTCTGCCTAAAGTAATTTAATTTAACGGGATTCTTAACTTATAAATTGCAGTTTATGTTTTACCGAAGTATTAAAGCCTTTCTTCTCACTTTGGCTGTTTTCTCTTTTACATTACTTATTGTGCCTGTTTCATCACATGCACAGACCAATGATCTTTCTTCAGCCGACTTTAGCCGTATAAATGTCGATGAAGTATCTGACGCCCAGATAAAACAGCTTCTTAGCAGGGCGCAGGCCAGCGGCTATTCACAGCAACAAATAGAGGCTGCTGCCCTGGCAAAAGGTATGCCCCAGAGTGAACTGTCAAAACTCAGGGAAAGGATAAATAAAATTAATAGTGGAGCTGTATCTTCCACTGCTCCGGCTACCGCAGACAGATCAAGAAACCAGGAGAATATCGTTGAGGAAGAAGTTTCCAGGACCTTTGATGCGCGGGGAAGTTTTTTTGGTTATTCATTATTTAATTCTGAAAACCTCACTTTTGAACCAGGCGTTAATGTCCCGACACCTGTCGACTATCAGCTTGGACCAGGAGACGGATTGATCATCGACATCTGGGGAGCCTCCCAGCAAAACTACCAGTTAACCGTTTCACCGGATGGATTTATTGTTATTGATAATATTGGACCTATCGCGGTTACCGGGCTGACCATCGAAAAAGCCACTGATAAACTGGTCAGCAGGCTATCTTCTATTTATTCGGGTTTAAAAGGCCCACATCCCAATACATATGCACAGGTCAGCCTTGGGAACCTGCGTAGCATAAAAGTAGTGCTTCTTGGTGAGGTAAACCTCCCGGGATCCTATACACTTAGTTCATTATCAACTGCTTTCAATGCACTTTATCTTTCCGGAGGCCCCAATATCAATGGATCATTAAGAAATATAGATATTGTAAGAGATAATAAAATCATAGCCAATCTTGATGTATATGATTTTTTGTTAAATGCGGATAAAAGCATAGATGTCCGGTTAAACGATCAGGATATTATTAAGGTAAACCCATATAAAACCCGGGTGAGACTAAGCGGAGAAGTTAAGCGCCCTGCCATTTATGAGTTGATCTCTTCCGAAAAATTAAGCGATCTGATCGGATTTGCCGGCGGGTTTACCGACCAGGCATACAGTCACAGGATCAAGATTTACAGGAATACCTCCCGTGAAAAACAGATCCTCGATATCCCTTCTGCAGAATTTCCGGGATTCGCTTTACAGGATGGAGATAATGTAGTGGTTGAGCCCATTTTAAACCGGTTTGAAAACAGGGTCGTGATCAGGGGAGCCATATGGCGCCCGGGTGTATATTCCCTCGATGAAGGCTTAAGCCTGCTGAAACTTATTGAAAAAGCAGAAGGATTGCGCGAAGATGTCTTCCTCTCGCGCACTTTATTATATAGATTAAGGGAGGACTTAAGTACCGAGATTATTTCAATTGATTTATCCGGCTTAATTGCAGGAAAAATTCCTGATGTTTCCTTAAAACGTGAAGATATAATAGTCATTCCATCGATTTTTGATTTACAGGAAGAATTTTATTTCCAGATTGATGGAGCAGTTCAAAATCCGGGGAGATTCCCTTATAAATACAACACAAGCCTGCAGGATGTAATTATCATGGCAGGAGGCTTGTCGGAATCTGCATCATTAGCGCGGATTGAAATTGCCAGAAGAGTTAAGGACGAATATGCAGTTGCCTCAACCCATATAATTGCGGATATTTTTACTTTTCAGATCAGCAAGGACCTGAGGTTATCGGATTCAGCATCCTTGTTTAAACTCGAACCCTTCGACAGGATTTTTATTCGCCGTTCACCGGGTTATGAAGTACAGGTCACTGCAAGGGTGGAGGGAGAAGTTAATTTTCCGGGCTCATACAGTATTTCCAGTAAAGATGAAAGGATCTCGGACCTGCTAAAACGCTCCGGCGGGCTCACGCACGAAGCATATCCACAAGGAGCCAGGCTGGAAAGAGTGATGACGGTTGATGAAAGAGAAAGGCTGAGGACCCTGGCAAATATCAGTCTGCAATCCGAAGATACCTTATTGGCAAATACCTTATCAAGCGAAAGAAACCAGACAATCGGGATCGACCTCGAAAAGATCATGGCGCGACCGGGAAGCAAGTACGATTTACTGATCCGGCCCGGCGATGTCCTGCAAATTCCACAGGAACTGCAAACCGTAAGGCTAAGCGGAGCTTTGCTCTACCCGGTAACCGTAAGGTACGACAGGAACTATTCATTCAGGAACTATATCGACAATGCAGGGGGGTATACCGATGATGCGAAGACAACAAGAGCATATGTGTTATATGCCAATGGATCCGTGGACCGTACCCGTAATTTATTCACCATTAAAAATTATCCCCGGATTGAGCCAGGCTCTGAGATAATTGTGCCGATAAAAGAGAAAAAGCAGAGAAGGTCTTCCGCTGAAGCATTGAGTTTTGGAACGGCAATGGCCTCTGTGGCGATGATTTTAGTTACTATTATGAAGACAATAAACCCATAATTTACCAGGTAATATAAATTCCAAAACATCATCCATGCAGATTATCGGGTTAGATGCTAAGTTAAGAGCTATGCTCTGGGATATACCGGAAAACCGGAGGTCGGAAATTACAAATAAAATTCTTTCCAATCCGGTTGAAACATTCCGGAACGATGACCAGATTTTTATAAAAGCGCTTAATAGCCTCAAATGGTATGAGCTAATTAAGCTTGTGGGAAAACAAAATTTACTCATGTTACTAACCGACGCGTCCATCCGGAAACTGTTTCCTGTTCAACGACGCACTTATTATACCAATGCGCGACGATTATTATCAAAATACGGCGTACCCACTTCAAGATAAGGTACTTGAAATAGTTGGTAATCTTCCGGTTGGATTCTATCTTACAGGCGGTACAGCTCTAAGCCGGGCATACCTGCATCATCGCTATTCCGACGATCTTGATTTTTTTGTTAACGGAGTAACTGATTTTAAATCACAGGTTAACAAGGTTTTAAAAGCGCTTACCACAGTTGGACATCATTTAGAGACTACGGTTATGGACGAGGGATTTGCCCGTTTTTTTGTTTTTGAAGGTGAAAATTCATTAAAACTGGATTTTGTAAATGATGTACCTTTTCGATATGGAACACCTGTTATTACCCCTGTTTTCATAAGAACCGATAATTTGCAAAACATTCTGTCGAATAAGCTGACAGCTTTAGGACGTCATACTGCCAGGGACGTAGTTGATATCATTTATATTTGTGAAACATTAACGTTTAATTGGGAAAATATACTCATTGACGCTTCCGAAAAAGATATTTGGGTAAACCCGATAAATGTTGCTGAAGTTCTGGAACAATTCCCTATGGAGAAACTACAGGAAATTAATTGGATTGGCGAAGCTCAGCCTGCTGAATGGTTTACTGTTCGCCTTGAACAAATAATTACAGGTATTCTTGATGGATCTGAGAATATTTCAAAATCGGTTTAATCCTTGTAAAGGGAAAGGATAAAGATTACGAATATTGAGATATTTGTAAAAAACCTTTGTAACTTCGTAGTACAATTATAAAAAACCAATGGATACTGAAAATATATTATCAGAAATAACTGCTATTCTGAAACAGTATGAAATTGAAAAGGTCATTCTTTTCGGCTCATACGCCCACGGCACACCCAATAAGAATAGCGATATTGACCTATTGGTTATCAAGAATATACCTGAAAATGAAACACGAGACTTCAGGATCAAATTAAAAAAAGCATTGTGGTTTAAACTAGGCAAGCTTGGTTATACATTCGATATCCTGGTTGACAACGAACAAAGGATACAGAAGCGAATTGAAATGGGCGATTTATTTTATAAAGAGATTTATTATAATGGCAAAACAATCTATGCCTAATAAACCTTATGCCATAGAATGGCTCGAAATATCAAAACGCAATCTTGATACAGCCATTTTGCTGTTTAGTCACAATCATTATACGGATGTGATTGCCATAGATATACACCAAACATTGGAAAAAGCATTTAAAGCTGTTTATGCATATTATGGAATCAGTATACCACGAACCCATGCGTTACTTCCATTATTCGAATTCGTAAAAACAAAAATTGAAATTTCTGAAGTGAATATTGATGACATATTGATAATCAGTGACTATTATGAAACAGATAGGTATCCGGGTCCTAAATATTTTTCGCCCTCAAATGAAGAGACAAATGTTAACCTTGACGTTGCTAAAAGAATTTTTAATGCGGTAGAACGACACATCAACCAATAAAAAAATATTGACGAAGTAATATAAATTACCCGAAAGTATTACTGTAAACGATTTACTTTCAAACAGGTACAAATCAACACCACGGAATAAGCTAATTGCCGGTTTTTGCAAAAGCCCTGGGCTCATTGAAAAATATGGTTCGGGAATTCGCCGTATTATAGATTATTTTAATCAGGCAAAGCTGCCCCTGCCTGAATTCAGTAATATATCCGATGGATTTATGGTAACTGTTTTTACTGCCGAATTAACAACTAAGGTCGGTGAACAGGATTACATCAAACGTATCGGCCCTGCAAAAGGCGACCACTGGAAAATTATTAACAGATGACATTGAGACTCCCAACTCCACTTCACTCCGATTTCTCCCCTCTCACTTCTCACCTTCTCTCCTCTCACTTCTCCCTACTCCTTTCTCCCTACTCCCTACTCCTTTATCCTCCCGCTGAGCGGGATCTCCGCTTCGCTTCGATTTAACCTCTTTCCCTTTTCCCCTTTTTTCCCTATCTTTGCCCTAATGCCCATCGATTACCTACATATTATTTCAGGTGGCGAATCCGAGGTTGTTGAATTTAAAAAATCAACATCAGAGTTGCGTGAAGCTACTGAAACAATCTGTGCTTTTGCCAATACACAGGGTGGAACTGTGTTTTTTGGGATTAGTGATTCAGGAAGTTTAACCGGCCAGCAAATTACTGATGATACTTTAAGGAACATTGCCAATAGCATTGCATTAAATACCGAACCAAAACTCTATCCATCTGTCGTAAAAGCAGAAATTGGAGGAAAACTATGTGCTGTAGTTTCCATTGAAGAAAGCCCTCTTAAGCCACACCTGGCATACGGCAGACCTTTTATTCGGGTTGGAACTACCACGCAACGCACAGACAGGAACTATTATGAGATGTTATTATTGCAGCGGTATAATGGGTATGGTTTTGATTACCTGGTCCAGAAAAAGGCCGGATTGACAGATCTTGATACAGATGCCGTTTACGAATTTGTTAATACTGCCAACACTAACCGGAATTTAAATATCAGTTTGGTATCCCCAATAGAGGAAGTGCTGCAAAAGCTTGAATTAATGTCTGGTAAAGGCATTAGCAATGCAGCAATTTTACTTTTCGGGAAAGAACCCTCAAAATTTTTCGATCAGCATTATGAAATAAAAGCCGGGGTTTTTGATGCTGATAAACAGTATGATCATATTCAAAACGAACAACAATACGGAGGAAACCTGTTTTACAATTATAAACAGGCCATGATCCTTTTGTTAAACAGCATCTCTAAGGAAGTTACCAAACAAAAAGATCAAACGGTTGAAAATTATGAAATACCCGTTGCCGCGCTAAAAGAAGCATTAGTGAATATGATTGTTCACCGCGACTACCGGCAAGGCATAAAAAGCACCATTGAAATAAGACCATCATCAGTTTCATTTTATAATCCCGGACATTTATTTACTCCATCGGTTACCATTGAAGGCTTAAGACACATCCATCCATCAAAACCAGGTAATAAATTACTTTCAAAAGTATTTTACTTAGCAGGTTTGTTCGAAAACTGGGGTGGAGGAACATTGAAGATAATAGATGAATGTTCCGTGGCAGGACTGGAAGAGCCTGTTTTTTCATTCGAAGGAGGAATGTTTCGGTTAGCTATTTCAAGGGTGAAACTTAAACCCAAAAGACGATGAACCCCTACTCCCTACTCCCTACCCCCCACTCCTTCAAACCCCAAAATTTAATCCCCATCCCTCCCGGCATCAGCAAAAAAATTTCTACCTTTGTTTTTTTTATTTAAAGACATAACCTCTCATCAGGCAGACCGAATCCTGTGACTGACGGGGCGAAGCTGTGAATAAGGATAAAGGTTAAATCGAAGCGAAGCGGAGATCCCGCTCAGCGGGAGGATAAAGGTTAAAGGGGGAAGTACGGTTTACACTAAGTGTTGTTGAAGTGTTTAAGAAAAGGTTAAAAGTGAAAACAGGAATCTCCCTAACCAATGAAAATTCGTGACAATTTGTTTTTATACATGAGCCGACGACTGGAAATAAAAAGTTGCACGAGTACTACGGGGTACAACAAAAAGCACCACGATTATTTACTACATGAAACACTGTGCCAACAAAATTTGATATATCCCTTTTGATTAATTCCTTAAAATACAATTGATATTAATTACATTTACACAAAAAAAGATGAACGAGATTGTGGTTAAATATAACAAGTTAAATAAAACTGCAAGACAGGAATTGAATGACTTTATGGATTTTTTGTTGAGTAAACAAAAAACCGATAAACCCCTTTTTTTGACGACCTACAAAAACAAAATACTCAATGTCTCTGTCTGGACCGATTCCGATTTAAAAATATTTGATGAGAACCAAAAATTGTTTAATAAATGGAGAGTCCAGGAATGGTAGTAGATACAACTATTTTTATTGAATTTTTGAGGGCGAAAGACAAAACAAAAACAGTTTTATTTCAGATTCCTGATGATGAACAAATTTATATCTCATCGGTTACCTTATATGAATTACTTATGGGGGCTTTTACGCCCAATAAAGTTAATGATATAAAAATACTGACGGAAGACATACCTGTTTTACCTTTTAATGAGGATGTTGCACGCAAAGCTGCTGAGATTTATCATCAACTGCGACAAAAGAATAAGATGATCGAGTTTAGAGACATCTTCATCGCTGCAACTTGCATATTCAATAATTTTCCGGTAAAAACCCTCAATAAAAAGCATTACGATCGAATCATCGGATTAAGTGTTGAATAGATTCAAATCTCTCAATTTAGCGTGAATCATGGGACTAATACAAAAGCTGATAAAGAAAAGTTAAAGTATAAACACAGCAATGACTGATTTCGATAAAAATTAAACTCTATTCTGATGAATAACCAAAAATCCGATATACAGTTATTCGTGAAATTCGAGGTTAATTGTAATCCGCGTATTTTGAAAATTCGTATTTTTTGAAATCCATTAAGAAGTTTATTATCTTTGCAATTAGAAAACTTAAATTTATTGACCCATGGATAGGACTATTAAAATATCAAATGTGGACAATATTATTT
>CAYGFI010000186.1:0-1301 GCA_964349045.1 uncultured Chitinophaga sp. | reverse complement strand
TTTTGAAAGATTAAAATTTGAGGCTGATAAGCAAGGTGTTGACATGAAAATATTAGTACTTACGCTTATCAAAAAATCTCTTGGATTAGAAAAAATTACCGGGAAAGATGAGGACTATCATGATTTAGATTATTTATCCGGTACCTGGACTGATCAGGACGCTAAGGATTTTGCTGAAAACAGCCTGGGTTTTGAAACTATCGAAAATGGTTTATGGAAATAAAAACAATAATTATTGATACAAATGCCTATTCAGAGTTTAAAAAGGGGAATCCGTTTGCAATCGAAATTATTAGAAGGGTAAGTAATATTGTTTTATGCCCGATTGTACTTGGTGAATTAATTGCCGGCTTTGTTTTGGGCAACAAGGAAGCAAAAAACCGTAATGAATTAAGAGATTTTATTTCATCAAAGCGGGTTATTGTTATAAAATTAGACAACCAAACTGCAGAATATTTCGCTCAGATTTTCAAAACCTTAAAAGTCAATGGCACTCCAATGCCAACAAATGATATTTGGATTGCGGCAATATCTAAACAACTTGGATATCCCATTTTTACATTCGATAACCATTTCTTGCAAATCGAGAATATCACTGCCATTTGTAAACCAGTCGATCTTTTGAAAGATGAAGCAGCTCTGAGGAAAAAGGTTAAAGGGAAAAAAGGTTTACACTGAGCGCAGCCGAAGTGTTAAAGTAAAATCGTCTCTATGAACGATTTTGATAAGAATGAGCTGCAAAAAAGATTATTTCAGTTTGCTGTAAATATCATCCTTTTGATTCGCAAATTACCGAAAGGCAAAGAATACGAAGTCATTAGCTATCAACTGATAAAGTCATCCTCCTCCGGGGCAAACTATTCACCCTGTCAAATTGCATCAAATCTTATTTGACAGGGTAAAGAAGCCCAGGGAGCAGTTTCAAGAGCCGATTTTGCGAATAAAATTGGAATATCATTAAAAGAGGTGCGTGAATCAAACTATTGGATCAGATTAATCATTGCAACTACCGAATCTAATCAGGAATGGCTAAAAATGAAGCAGGAATCATCAGAACTAATGAAAATTTTAGGAAGTATATATTCCAAAACACCAAAACTCTGAACTCCGAACCCGATAGCTATCGGGTTTGAAGGCCTAACTCTGAACTTTGAACTCTTTGCCCTTTGCCTAATGCCCCATAACAACTCCACATATCGTTGAAATTAATTAACTTTGCTTTTGGTAACTATTTACAATTGATAAAAAAGAAAAATGAAAGTAGTTAAATACATAATCTACAAAGAAGGTGAATACTATGT
>CAYGFI010000185.1:0-8736 GCA_964349045.1 uncultured Chitinophaga sp. | reverse complement strand
TAATGCAGCTGGGACTGCTTATGGAAATGAAATAAGTTTTACAACTCTTGCAATTGGTCAGTCATATCAAGGAGGGAAACTCGCATATATATTACAACCTAACGATCCTGGATACGATGCAAATATAACACATGGTTTAATTCTTGGCGACGGAGCTGGGGGTAAGTGGTATAGTGGAAGTTTTACCCAAACAGGAGCAACTTCAACTTTATTAGGTACCGGAAATGCAAATACAAACACAATCGTTTCTAGTCAAGGAGAAGGAAACTATGCTGCAATAAATTGCTACAATTTAGAATATGGAGGTTATAGCGACTGGTATTTACCAAGTATAGATGAGCTAAAATTACTTTATTATTATAGAAATGCAATTGGTGACTATTATTTTTTTAATACCAGATATTGGAGTTCTAGCGAAGATGGAACCAACAATGCTTATGCATGGAGCTTCACCACTGGCACTCTTCTCAACCCGTCTAAAGATAACATTTTATCAGCATATGCAGTTCGAAGTTTTTAATCATTTTTCAATTTATAGGGAAAAAGAAGTGACATTAAGTTGCTCCTTTTCCTTGTTCTTTAGACATAATTGATTTAACCAATGCTTTGAGTCTCTCAATATCCCATTCTTGTATGTGTTCTTTAATATATTGACATAGTTGTTGTTCTTCCTTATTTGTTGATCTTCTTTTCATAGTCCAAATCCCTTAATGTCATGAAAATTGAAAAATCAGCGTTTGATTTCAATTATTTCATTTAAATTTATTAAACAGTATTTGAAAATTAAATTTTAAAATGTAGGCACTGGATTAACTACCGTTTGATAACGGTCACTATATGACGACAGAAACACACTAATAGAAAAGTATTAATTGATAGAAAAAATGGACGACTTAGTTTCACCGAAATATCAAATGCAACTTGTAAACTCAGTTGAGAAAGCAATTTGGAATGAATACAAAACATACATGCAAGTTCGTTTATATATCAACAAGTGGCATATTGACAATTATGAACCTGGTGGTTTTAACGATAACTATTGGGAGAATTTTTCAATTATTGAAAAGTCTAATAAGGAGATTGATTTACCTTCGACACTTCATTCTATGAAAGGAACTGATCTGCTTAAAATTGCAATCGATTTGGGTGTTGATACACCAGATTTTATACCTTCAATCCCGACCTTTAAGAACGAATTAAAATCAGACTTCAAGACAGCTTACGACACTTTTACAAAAGCATACAAGCAAATATACACAGACCCAAGCACAGCAATTGGACTTGCAAACTCGGCACTTGAAAGTATTATAAAAGAAATATTAAAAGACGACAGAATTGGGAAGAAAATAAACGGAGGTGAAACTCTTTATAAACTGACTTCAATAATTTTAAAAGAATTCAATCTGACAAATGACGAACACCCTAAAGAAATAAAAACAATTGGTAATTCTCTTTTGGCTATAAATCAATCAATTGAAAAACTTAGAAGTGAAAAGACAAACTTTCATGGTAAGACAACAGACGACTATTTAATTAACGACCCAATTTACACATACTTTGTGATTAACACAGTTGCAACGGTTGGACTTTTTCTAAATTCATATTACAAAACAAAATTTCCTAAACCTAAACCAGACCCAAATAATAATATTGATGATTTGCCCTTTTAAAAACAATATAAAAACACTATTACAAAATGATAGATAAAAGAGCTTACCGCTAATAAATAGAGCTTTATATGATCAGAAAGGCCCTAAACATGAAGCTCCAGTTAAAATATCACAAATCTCTCCCAATGTTTCCTTAGGAAATTATTATTTATTGGGTAAATAGCAAAAATGTTTCAGTAATGTTTCAGTACTTCAAAACAAAAACGCCACAATCCACAACAGATAAAGGCGTTTTAGCATTAAATCGAGTAGCCCCACCCAGACTCGAACTGGAATTTAAAGTTTAGGAAACTTCCGTTCTATCCCTTGAACTATGGGGCCGGTTTTGTTTAATGTTTAAGGTTTAATGTTTAAGGAAAAAGGATTTTTATGTATCTGTCTTTTCTTTATTTTTTAAACGGCTACAAATATAAGAGTTTTTGGCTTGAATCAAAAGAGCTGTGATTTTGAGGTTTTGATGAGTTGTATTGAAAAGAAGATATCCCTGCCGGGAAATATTTCATGGATTATTCCGTTACAGGTTTGATTTTTCGGATAATATTAAGACCTTCATAGCTAAATTCTGTTTATGAATTATCTGGATATTGCACTAGGACTCCCTCTCTTATGGGGCATATTCCACGGTTTCACGAAGGGCCTTATTATATCGGTTGCTTCTCTCCTCGCTTTGATCCTCGGTGTTTACGCGGCAATTCATTTCTCTCCCTTTTTCGGGGTATATATAAACAACTGGTTTCATCCCGATCCCAGGCATTTAAAGGTACTCTCTTTCGCCCTGACTTTTATACTGGTAGTAATATTGGTAAAACTTATCGGCTGGGGACTCGACAGGCTGATTAAAGCAGTAGCCATGGGTTTTTTAAACAGGTTCCTGGGAGTTTTATTCAATGGATTAAAATGGGCGTTTATTTTAAGCGTTCTGATCAGCATAATGGATTCTTCGGAGCGAATGAAAAATCTTATAGATGAACAGGTTAAAGATGAATCTGTTCTTTACCGGCCTCTTGCCCGGATTGCCCCTCTGGTTTTCCCGTACCTGAACTTTGACAAATTGATGATAAAGCCCGGAGATTCTGAAGATATCCCGGTTGAAGGGAAGGATATTTAATGGGTGTACGGCAATCCGGAGTTCAATAAATTAAGGATCTCCAAACTTTAGGTACAACAGACACTTATTAAATACAAGTATTCTTATCTTTGGTGAGATTTTTTTAAGAATGAACCCCTCATGCACTGGAGTACACAACAAGGACATGAAAATACATGAGGGCTCCATGAGAAACAACTTAATATACAATAACATAACTCAAATATTTTCTCATGAATTTTATAGAAGAACTCACATGGAGGGGCATGATTCATGATATCATGCCGGGAACGGAAGAGCAGTTAAAAAAGCAATTAACAAGCGCGTATCTTGGTATTGATCCCACTGCCGACTCATTGCATATAGGTCATTTAGTGGGAGTTATGATGCTGAAGCATTTCCAGGTTTGTGGTCATAAGCCCATAGCCCTGATAGGCGGAGCTACAGGAATGATAGGTGATCCATCAGGAAAATCACAGGAGCGTAATCTTTTGGATGAGTCCACATTAAGACATAACCAGGAATGTATAAAAAAACAACTCGGTAAATTTCTGGATTTTAATTCCGGCGCTCCAAATGCCGCTGAAATGGTTAACAATTACGATTGGATGAAGGATTATACTTTTCTTGGATTCATCCGTGATATTGGTAAGCACATTACCGTAAATTATATGATGTCGAAAGACTCTGTAAAAAAAAGACTTTTAGCCGATTCCGGTACCGGGATGTCTTTTACGGAATTTACTTACCAGCTGGTACAGGGATTTGATTTTCTCCATTTGTTCCGCGAGAAAAATTGTCGTTTACAAATGGGGGGATCTGATCAGTGGGGTAATATTGTTACCGGTACTGAACTCATCCGGAGAGTGGATGGAGGAGAGGCTTTTGCCTTAACCTGTCCGCTGATTGCGAAAGCCGATGGAGGTAAGTTTGGTAAAACTGAGGAAGGCAATGTCTGGCTTGACCCGAAAAGAACTTCTCCATATAAATTTTATCAGTTTTGGTTAAACGTTACGGATGAAGATGCTGAGAAATATGTGAAAATTTTCACGCTACTTACACAGAAGGAGATTTCAACACATATAGAAGATCATAGGAAATCTCCCCATGAGCGACATCTTCAAAAGGTTTTGGCTAAAGAATTAACTTGCATGGTACATAGCGAGAAGGATTATTATACTGCAGTTGAAGCATCTGAGATACTTTTCGGAAAAGGGACGACAGAATCCTTGAAGAAATTAAATAATGATATGTTTCTTGCTGTTTTTGAGGGAGTCCCACAATTTGAGATTAAAGCAGACGCTGTGGGAAATGGAAAAGGAATACTTGAATTTCTAACTGGTGACACAAGTATATTCAATTCTAGATCAGAAGTAAAGAAAACTATTCAAGCCGGGGCATTAAGTATTAATAAAGAAAAAATAAATGATGAATACAGATTGATTCTAAAAAAGGATTTAATTAAAAAGAAATATATTTTAGTTCAAAAAGGGAAGAAAAATTATTTCCTGGTCCGGATAAAAGCAATTCGATAAATCAATAAATAAATAAATAGCGATGGCAAATGATAAAAAAGGTGAAAGCAGATACGATTTCGCGTCCACAGATCTTCTGATCTATATCTGGGAAAAAAGAGTTCCGCTTTCGATTATATCGGTTACGGCTGCTATTCTTTCGATCATTGTATCTTTTACAATCACTCCCCTGTTTAAATCAACCGTAATCATGTTTCCGACCGCGAGCGCTTCCATTTCGAAGAACCTCATGGCGGATAATTACAGTGGAAGATTCAGCATTTATGAGATCGGAGAAGAAGAGCAGGCAGAGAGGCTCCTGCAGGTATTGAATTCAGAGGAGATCAAGAATCGGATCATCTGGAAATATGACCTGATGAAACATTATGGGATTGATTCAACCTCAAAGTTTCCTTTAACACAGCTCAATGCTGCCTTCAGGTCAAAAGTACGTTTCAGGAGAACTGAGTTTATGTCTGTACAGGTGGATGTTATGGATAAAGATCCCCAGATGGCTGCCGATATTGCAAATGATATATCTGCCCTTACCGATACGGTTTTTAATAGTATGCTTAAACAGAGAGCGCTTGAAGCTTTCAATCTGGTTGAAAAGGAATATAATGGAATGCTCGATAGTTATCAGATGGTACAGGATTCTCTAAATCTGATCCGTTCTTTAGGGATCAATAATTATGTTGCCCAGGCCGACAGGTATCATGAAGCCTATGGAAAAGCGCTGGTCAGCGGAAATGACCAGGCCATAAAAATTTTGGATGAAAAGTTTAAAGTAATGTCGCAATATGGAGGAGACTATGATGTATTTAATACCCAGCTTTCCTTTTCAGCCGGAGTTTTAAGCCGCATGAAACTGAGATATGTGGAAGCAAAAATTGAACTGGAGCAGGCCCTTCCTCATAAATTCGTCGTTGATAATGCCGTTAAAGCTGAAAAGAAAGCGTATCCAAAGAAGTCTATTATAGTTATTGTTTCAACTTTATCTGCATTTCTGCTGGGTTTAATTCTGCTGATTGTAAATGATAATCTTAAAAGGAAACTGAAATAGGATACATTATTTCCATATTAAAAGAGAAAGACAGCAATATCAGGGTTTACCTGATGGCTTTTGCATTTGTGTTTTTGAATACGATACTGCTCCACTTTGAGATTTATTATTTTCCGGTTATCCCTGTTTTGATCCTTTTAATCTGGATGGCTTTTGCTTCCCTGGATAAGTTCATATACCTGATTGTATTCCTGGTCCCTTTTTCCATTCCTCTCACCAACCTTGTGGGAAGAAATATCGGGGTTGACCTTTTTCTTCCCACTGAGCCTATGCTGGCAGGGGTTATGCTTTTATTTTTTCTGAAGCATTTAAAAGGGCAAAGGCTTGATATCCGGATGCTCAGACATCCTGTTACTCTGGCGATATGTTTTAACCTGGCATGGATTCTTATTACGAGTATCACCAGTACCATGCCCCTCGTTTCTTTTAAATTTCTGGTGGCCAGGATTTGGTTTGTTATCGCTTTTTACCTTTTTGCTACTGAGATTTTCAGCAGTAAGAAAAATATGAGACAATACATCTGGTTCTATATTTTACCCTTTACCGTTGTAATTTTCTATTCATTGATCCGGCATAGTTCCCGCGGGTTGTTGAATCAGATGGCAGCGCATTCCGTTGTGCAACCATTTTACAATGACCATACAGCCTATGGAATGGCATTAGGAATGATAATACCCGCACTGATCGGGTTATTTGTTAATTACCGGCTTAAAATGAATCTTACGCAACGGGTTTTCTTCATATTGTTAATTTTATTGTTTTTTGCAGCTACGGTATTTTCCTATACAAGGGCAACCTGGGTAAGTATTGTTGGTGTTGCAGGCATTTGGGTTTTAGTGAAATTAAAGATCCGCTGGCAATATGTTTTAGCTACGGCTGTGATCGCGTTTAGCATGTTTTTTACTTTCCAGACGGAGATAAAAATGAAATTGGAAGGAAACAAGCAAACATCGTCCGGAAAACTGACAGAGCATATACAATCGATTTCAAATGTACAAACCGATGCATCCAATTTAGAGAGATTGAATCGCTGGAGTTGTGCCCTGAGGATGTTTAAGGAAAGGCCCCTTTTTGGATGGGGTCCGGGAACGTATATGTTTCAATACGCACCATTTCAAAATTCATGGGAGAAAACGAGTATTTCCACAAATGCTCATACCCTTGGCAATGCACATTCGGAGTATCTTGGTCCATTAGCTGAACAGGGAATTCCGGGAATAATAAGTGTTTTATTGATTGTTACCCTCACAATCGGAACAGGATTCAGGGTTTATTTCAGAAGTAAAAGTAGGCAGGTACGAGTGTTAGCCTTATCAGTAACGCTTTCATTGATAACCTACTACCTTCATGGGATTCTTAATAATTTTCTTGATACGGATAAAGCTTCGGCGCTTTTCTGGGGATTTACAGCCATACTGGTAGCCCTTGATCTGACCTATACCAGAGATAAAATTATTCGCCCATAATTTCAATTCCAAGGATGGAAATATCATCGAAGATAGCAGTATTACCGGTTTCAATTCTTTGCTGAACGATAATTTTCTTCATGTTTTGTTCAATGGTGTTAATATTGGAGATTTCTTCCTGAATAAATTTATAACCATATCCAACATCATCACCTTCAATAAGTTCCACCAGACCATCGGTATAAAGCAATATTTTAGAAGGGTCAGGTATATCCAGGATTTCTTTTCTTATTACAGGAATATCATCAAGCATGCCCATTCCAACACAACCACTTTCGAGGTGGGTAAGTTTAGAAGTTTTTATATCGAAAAGTAAAGGTGGATTATGTCCCGCGTTTATATATTCTAATTTCCTTGAGGTAAAATTATATTTGGCGATAAAAAGTGTGATAAATTTCTCCCCGTTAGCGCTGCTTAAAACACGTTCGTTAAGTAGTTTAACCAGGGTTGTGAGGTCCGTACCCTGAATGAAAAGTGCGCGCAGGTTTGCCTGAAAGTTTGACATCAGGATAGCTGCTGAAATACCCTTTCCGGAAACGTCTGCAATACAAAAACCGACTTCTTCTTTTGATAATTCAATGACATCATAATAATCTCCACCTACATCGTAATGCGGATGATAAAATGCTTTAAAATGGATTTTATTATTCCAGGGGAGTTTGGAATGAGAAGGGATCAGCATGGTTTGCATCCGCGAAGCTAATTCCATTTCTCTTTTTATCGCTACCTGACGAAGACTCTCATTATAAAGTCTTATGTTTTCAATTGAAACGATGATAATATTGGAAAGTGTCTGGATAAATCGAAGATGTTTAATTATCGGGCTGATTCCTTCAGCTTCTTCATCGACATCGCCGATAAGCACGTATGCAACGGGTTTTTCTTTGTGATTTACAGGGATAATAATATCGACTTCCTCTGAAAACCGGTTTGGATTTCCGGAAATAAAAGTGATTTCAGTTAAAGAAGGTAATTGGGAGGCCGGGTTAAATGTTTTAGTCAGAGTTTCGGGAAATCCAGCATTAATGATGCAATCCCAGGATGTGCCGTTTAGTTTGAAGATAATTACTTTCCCGATCTCGAGTTCTTCCGTAAGGATTTTCTTATAGCGTTTCAGCAGGTCTTCGACGGACAGGTTTTCATTAATAGCATTAGTTATCTCAAGCAGAGAATTAAGCTTGAAATTAGATATCTGAAGGCGTTTTAAAGAAGAATACTTTTCAGTCATAATAAAAGAAAATTCCATTCAATTTGGTAAATATAGGGAATTTTCTGTTACAGCAAAACGGAAATTTTACTCGTTGATTTTTCTTTTATTCAGACATATTTTGAACATGCCACTACTTAACCCTTTCATAATAGGATCTGTTGCGTGTATCCACTTTAATTTTATCTCCCTGGTTTACGAACAGAGGTACCATAATAGATGCGCCGGTTTCGAGAGTCGCCGGTTTGAGTGCAGTTGAAGATGATGTATCTCCTCTGATCCCGGGTTCGGTATAGATTACTTCGAGGATAGTAAAGGGAGGAAGTTCGCAGGAAAGAGGAGTTTCAGTATCAGCATGCACCATCATTTCCACATTTTGACCTTCTTTCATAAGGTCTTTATTTTCAATAAGATCTGGATTAAGTGAGGTTTGCTCAAACGTTTCCGTGTGCATAAAATGGTATCCCATATCATCATTATACAGGAACTGGTAGGGTCTTCTTTCAATTCTTACCGTATCAATTTTAACACCGGCATTAAAGGTATTATCAATAACCTTACCTGTTTTCAGATTCTTGAGTTTTGTTCTTACAAATGCTCCGCCTTTACCTGGTTTCACATGCTGGAACTGAACAATGGTATATAGATCGCCATTATACTCCATACACAATCCATTCTTGAAATCTGCTGTTGTAGCCATAAAAAACAAATAATTAATAGGTAATCAAT
>CAYGFI010000184.1:0-8759 GCA_964349045.1 uncultured Chitinophaga sp. | reverse complement strand
TCAGAATCCTTCTGGAGGGTAGTTCAATTGCCCCGGTCCGGTTAACTGCTGCAGGTCATGGTGAGTTCATGCCTGTCGATCCCTCGAAAACAACAGAAGCTAGAACAAAAAACAGAAGAACAGAGATAATTCTTACTCCAAAGCTCGATGAGCTGTTGAAGATCCTGGAAACAAATTAACAGAAGTAAATAATAAGTTGGGATTGCAAAAAATTACTTCATGCTTTGAAAATCCTCCCCCTGGGGTTGATTTAGAAGGGCAGATCAGACAGTCAGGATCTCCTTCTCCTTAGCCTCAATAACTTTATCAATTTTTGCAGAATGATCATCCGTGATTTTTTGGATGTCAATTTCACTCTTTTTCAGATCGTCTTCGGGTAAACCGTCCTTATGCATTTTTTTAATTTCTTCATTGGCATCCCTGCGGGCATTTCTTATGCTTACTTTAGCTGCCTCGCCTTCATGTCTAACCTGTTTCACAAGTTCTTTCCTTCTTTCCTCAGTAAGCATAGGAATATTAATACGGATCAATTCACCGTTATTTACAGGGGTAATACCCAGATTAGATGCCATGATGGATTTCTCAATAGGTTCGATCATTTTTTTGTCCCATGGCTGGATGGCAATGGTTTTCGGATCAGGTGTACTGATATTGGAAACCTGTGTCAATGGTACGGCATTGCCATAATATTCAACCATAATTCCATCCAGAATATGTAAATTAGCTTTACCTGCACGGATGCGGCTGAGATCGGTTTCAAGAAAATGCAAAGCTTTTTCCATTTTTTCCTTTGCAAGATCAATGATTAGTTGGGCATCTTCATTCATGGATTGATATTTTTAAGTATTATTTAAACAGGATTTACCATAATATTTATTGAGCGGAAGTTTTAAATCATTCCATCTCTGATATGTTTTATCTTTTATGTTACTTTTACAACCCATACTTAAGACGTTCCATGCACTCCAAACTTCAGGCGCTGATTGGGTAAAATTATTTAAATTTTAACTAAAGTACCAATTTTTTCTCCGGAAATAAGTTTTTTAAGATTTCCGGCAATATTCATATTAAAAACAATAACCGGAAGATTATTCTCCTTGCACAATGTGAAAGCTGTAAGGTCCATAATATGAAGTTGTTTCTCAATTGCTTCGTCGAAACTGACTTCATCAAATTTTACAGCATCAGGGTCTTTTTCCGGATCTGCCGTATAAACGCCATCAACCCGCGTACCCTTTAACATCACGTCGGCTTCAATTTCAACTGCTCTCAAAGCTGAGGCTGTATCTGTGGTAAAAAAAGGATTTCCGGTTCCCGCGGAAAAAATTACTACCTGTTTTTTCCCCAGCGCCTCCAGAGCAGCGGTTTTACTGTAAAATTCAGCAAACGGTTCCATTCTCACAGCGGTCAGAACCCTGGCAGGAGTTCCGGCAGATTCAATAGCTGATTGTAAAGCAATTCCGTTGATAACCGTAGCGAGCATTCCCATATAATCGCCTTTAACGCGATCAAAGCCTTTACTTAATCCGGAAACTCCCCTGAAAATATTGCCGCCACCGATTACGATTCCTGTTTCCAGACCGGTTTGGGCAAGTTCATGTATCTGCTGCGCATAAGAATTCAGAATCGCCGGATCGATGCCATATTTTTCCTCACCCATCAGGGCTTCACCGCTAAGCTTTAAGAGGATGCGATTGTATTTTCTCATTATGATTCATTT
This sequence comes from uncultured Chitinophaga sp., assembly GCA_964349045.1. Lineage (GTDB taxonomy): Bacteria > Bacteroidota > Bacteroidia > Bacteroidales > JACJXF01. The sequence goes on along the minus strand of CAYGFI010000184.1, from coordinate 7,039 downwards.
AAGAATATAAAAATATACTTTTTTATGGTAATGCGGCTAAATAACTTAAAAACTGATCAAACAATAATCCAATAATAAAGAATTCAAACTTTCAAATTGTAAGTGAAATTTCGCTTCCTATGCAAAAGAGTTTGTATTTACCAGGTATAGTCGCCCCCTCCGCGAGCGCTGAAGCTACTCTGCGGAGGCACTCCGCGTGTCGCCGAAGCTTTCCGCGAGCGCTGAAGCTACTCTGCGGAGGCGCTAGCGGAGGCACTCCGCGTGTCGCCGAAGCTTTCCGCGAGCGCTGAAGCTACTCTGCGGAGGCGCTAGCGGAGGCACTTGGGGGAGATTTAGAGGGGCAAAAATGTGATTGCTTTCAATTTGTGAGTTTTCAGAAATATTACACGCCTTTTTAGACAACCTCAAACGGGAAAAGGGGTAAAAATGTAATTTAAGAGAAAGGGATTACATTGATTATTAATTTTATAAGTCCGGTACGCTGATTTAGATAAATGATTCCCAATACTCATAAAATATTAAAGAAACAGGGGAGGTCCTCAATAAAAAAAGGCGCCCGAAGATGGACGCCTGATTTTAATTTAATTGAAACTATGGTATTCTATTTCAACGACTGTCTGATAAATTCAGTTACAGTCAGCTGAGCATCACTTTCTTTGAGATATTGCCGGACCGTTTTTTTGCTGTCTTTGGTAAAATCCTGATTCAGAAGGGTATAATCTTTAAAGAATTTATTCACTTTACCTTCAGCAATTTTGTCAAGCATATTCTCAGGTTTACCTTCAAGCCGGGCCTGTTCCCTGCCGATTTCTTTTTCTTTGGAGATCATGTCGGCAGAAACATTTTCTTTATCTACAGCAACAGGCGCCATAGCAGCTATCTGCATCGCGATATCTTTTCCAACCTGTGAAGAGGTTTTTTTGTTAAAACCAACCATTGTAGCCAGTTTATTACCCTGATGAATATAGGCAACAACCTCGGGGGCTTCTATTTTACCATAATAGCTCAGTTCAAGTTTCTCGCCGATAACTCCAACCTCTTCGGTTATTTTAGTATCGATAGTTTTATCGCCTGATTTCAATGCTTTAAGAGCATTGAGATCGGCGGGCAGATTCCTGAAGGCAACATCGAGAATGGAATGAGCAAAAGCGATAAATTTTTCGTTTTTAGCAACGAAATCAGTTTCGCAATTCAAAATAATAAAAGCTCCTTTTTTGTCAGCAGCCTTTGCAATCACAACTCCTTCTGATGCTTCACGGTCTGCGCGTTTACTGGCAACCAGTTGACCTTTTTTACGAATAATGTCAATAGCAGCATCAAAATCACCGTTGGATTCCTGCAAAGCTGTTTTGCAATCCATCATACCGGCTCCTGTTGCTTTCCTTAATTTCATTACATCAGCAGCGCTAATTGTAGCCATTTGCATAAATTTTATAGTAAATAAATAATTTTATATCCCGGAATAACTGCGGGAAATATTCAGTTAAATGAATGGATCAGCTAAAGGATCGGATTAGTCTTCCTTTTGACGAATGACTTTTTTTACAATTCTGGGTTTTTTTACAACATCTGCAACCACTTTTACCTCGTCTTCATCGTCAGAGATTCCCTGAAGGCTTAAGGGTTTTGGTTTTTTTACTTTATCTGAAACCTCATGGTCCTCGTCATCTGAATCTATGTCTTCTTCATCAAGGTCTTCGGGTTTCAGTTTTTTAATAGCTTCAGCTTCTTTAGCTTCCCTCGCATCTTTGGCGTCTTTTACCTTTTTGTCTTTGACAGTTGTTTCTTTTTCTTTTTCCAGTTTTCTTTCTGATAATCCTTCTTCAATTGCCTCAGCGAGATAGCTTACAATCAGGTCGATGGATTTTGAAGCGTCGTCGTTTGCAGGGATAGGGAAATCAACCAGATTTGGATTGGAGTTTGTATCCACAATTGCAAAAACCGGGATATTCAGACGGGTTGCTTCTCTAACCGCGATATTTTCTTTTACAATGTCAACCACAAACATTGCCGCGGGTAAACGCGTCAGGTCGGCAATACTGCCAAGGTTTTTTTCCAGCTTTGCTCTCTGACGTGCAACCTGAAGTTTTTCACGTTTTGAAAGAACATCATAAGTACCGTCAGATCCCATCTTGTCGATGGTGGACATTTTCTTAACAGCCTTACGAATGGTCGGAAAGTTGGTTAACATTCCACCCGGCCATCTTTCTGTAACATAAGGCATGTTTACGGCTTTGATCCTCTCCGCCACGATATCTTTTGCCTGCTTTTTGGTTGCAACAAAAAGAATTTTACGGCCTGATTTGGCAATTTGTTTAATGGCAACAGCAGCTTCTTCAAGCTTTACAATTGTTTTATGTAGGTCGATAATGTGAATTCCATTTTTCTCCATGAAAATATACGGAGCCATGTTTGGATTCCACTTTCTTTTGAGGTGACCAAAGTGTACACCTGCATTCAATAATTCTTCGAAATTTGTTTTTGGCATGATAATTTATGATTTGTTTACATTCTGTTTTGCAATCAAAAGGTAGTCCCGGGCGCTGATTAAGCATGGGTTAGCCTGGAAATCCTCCTGATTTAGATACTAAACTTCAGGTTAAGGAAACGATTAACGTTTGCTGAACTGGAATCTCTTTCTTGCTTTAGGCTGACCGGGTTTTTTACGCTCCACCTCGCGGGGATCCCGGGTCATAAAACCTGCTGCTTTAAGAGCCGGTTTGTTTTCGGCATCTAATTTAACAAGCGCCCTTGAAATACCAAGACGTACGGCTTCTGCCTGTCCTTTAATTCCGCCGCCATTTAAATTGACAGTAACATCGAATTTATCTAAAAACTTCATCAGGGTCAGGGGTTGAAGAACTATGTAGTGTAAATGTTCACCCGGGAAATATTCCTTGTAATCCCTGTCGTTAATTGTAATCTTGCCTTTACCTTCGCTGAGGTATACACGGGCGATAGCTGCTTTTCTTCTTCCTATCGAATTGATTACTTCCATAATTATTCTTTAATATCGGTTAATTTCACTGATTTCGGTTGCTGAGCTTCATGAGGATGAGTTTCTCCGGCATATACATATAGATTGCGGAAAAGATCACTTCCTAAACGACTTTTTGGAAGCATTCCTTTAACAGCATGTTCAATTACTGAGGTCGGTTTTCTGACCAGCATACTGGCTGGAGTTTCAATCCGCTGCCCACCGGGGTAACCGGTATGACGAAAGATCTCTCGGTTAACCATTTTTTTACCGCTTAACTTTATCTTCTCTGCATTGATTACAATGACATTGTCACCACAATCAACATGAGGTGTAAAATTGGTCTTATGCTTACCTCTTAAAATATAGGCAACTTTTGAAGCGAGACGTCCCAGAATTTCATCGTTAGCATCAACTACAATCCACTCTTTATGAACAGTAGCCTTATTTGCCGATACGGTCTTGTAACTTAATGTATCCACTTTATAATGATTTTTATTCCATTTTCAACACTTTTTCAATCCTGAAAAATGTGGATTGCAAAAGTACAACTAATTTCAATAATTCAATAATATATCAACAATAAATTTAACCGTAACGTAAATTCCCTGGAGTTTCCTCAAAAATTATTCAGGGAATAAAGATAGTTGATAATCATCGTAATTGATTCCGGTTCGTCCTTTGAACTTAATAATACCGGATCTCGTGGTTTTTAACAATTCAAAGATTCCGTCAGCCATGGCATAATTAAAGAATGTAGGTACTCCGAAAAGTCTCTTGGACAATATGAATATTTTTTGGACCATCACATCAAGTTTTAAAGAGAATCCTATGTAAATACTGGTGAAATAAGCTATCGCGTGAACGAATGCAACTATATTACGTATTGAGTTATAACTCATGACCCGAAAATCTTCAAGGTTATACGATTGTTTAATATATCGATAGCATTCATCGCATTTCCAGCGGGTAAGATAAATTTCCACGATACGCCATAGCTCTTTTGACTTGTAAATGTTTACCTGTTTGTTTGTCAATAAAAGCATAGGTTGTTTTCCAAAGCCTTCAATAATGACCAGCGTATACCAATTGGATGGATCATCCGGCAATGCCACGGTAACCGCTCCAAAACTGAGATGTAAAAACTCCTCCTTTCCATCCTTGGTTATATAGATATGCGCTTTATGGTTCAACTTGACATGATGAATTCGCTCTGCCTTTACCTGCTTATTAATATTGTTGTCAAAATGTAAATACCGGCTCATTTTTAACCGGGTCACAAATTGCAATTCCTCCTTTAGAAAATACCGGATCAGGTCAATATCATCGCCTTGCCTGTCTATTGCCCATGTGCCTCGTTTCTTGGTGTATGCTTTCACACGTGAAATAACCTCTATTAGTTTTTCCGTTGAACCCGGATAATCTTTGGCCTTACTCGAGTATGCTTCACAATACAGTGGAACTATACGGTCGTGTGTCAAATTTGCTGCAGTTACCTGACAAAGGTGATAACCATTTGCATTGGTGTGCTCACTGCCATCATAGATACCACAAAGATTCTCCATTGCTTTTGCGTATGGTTTCATTATATCACCAGGATCAATCGCGATGACCATTGAATCATCTATCTTATCATCAGCCAATCGCAATATCTGATGGTTCAAATGATCCGTCAGGTCACATGATCCCAGGTTTCGGCTTAACCGATCTTCGGTTTTTATCAATGGAATGTCCTCTTTTAGGGAACGGCCAATGTTGGAAAGCTTCACATCTTTGCTGGCCTGTATACCGTATATGACCTCTTTTACCAACCTGCATTTTATTTTTGGAAGTCCTTTGGAAATGATTCCTGAAAATTTATTAACTTGCATCTTGAAACGATGAATAGTCGTTGAGTTTGCGTCCATATGTGTCTTGTAGTCTTTGTCCACTGCTAAGTTCACATTTTGGACGCAAATTATTTAAGGAATCTCATTTTTTCTGAAAAAAATTGATTACATATACTTCACTCGTCAAATCCCTATCAATATTGATTATTGCGTAAGATTGTGTGATTTTTTGAGGAAGCTCCAGTAAATTCCTTATAAATTAAAGGCTGAGCGATATCAGGTATGTTTAAAAAAACATTGCAAAACAAGCATAAATTCCCTTAAAATTAACTTAAAAAGTATAATTTTCAGGAATTATTTTTAGACAGATGCTGAGAGCTCTCAAAATTTTTTTTTCGGATTCTTTCAGGAATTATTATTTTATCCTGATTTTTCTTGCAGCCAGTTTGCCGCTTTCTGTCTACACAACCAGCATTGCTGAAATTCTGCTGATGCTGAACTGGATTTTCGAAGGGAAATTTTCCGAAAAACTAAGCATACTTAAGAAAAGAAAGACTCCCCTTATCGTTACCCTGATATTTGCCCTGCATATTCTGGGTTTAATCTATACCAGTGATTTTCAGTACGCCCTGCACGACCTTAAAATTAAGCTGCCCTTATTAATATTACCTCTGATCATTGGCAGTTCTGCTGCTCTTAGCGAAAAACAAATTCGAAATATTTTGATCCTTTTTTCTTCTTCTGTTTTGGTTTCATCTCTGGTCTCGGCCTCTGTTTTTTTCGGCATTTTCCCTTTTGAGCAAAATGATTTCCGTACTATTTCAATTTTTATTTCGCATATCCGGCTTTCTTTGATGGTGAACCTTGCTATTTTTTGTTTATTTTATTATGGTTTCGGGGGAGATGCCTCACCTTTGCGAAATATAAAATTTCGGATTGCTCTTATAATTACTGCCTTCTGGCTGACAGCATTCCTTTTTATTCTAAAATCAGTTACGGGTATTGTAGTTTTTGTTATTCTTCTGGTTTTCATGGGATGGAAATATTCGGCTTATATCAGGTTAATAGCCCCGAGATTTATTGTCAGGGTTTTGATTATTTCTCTTCTGCTTATTATTGCATCCTGGCTTTCCCATGTTTTTGCAAAAGATTATTTCCGTGAGGAAATTGATTTTTCTGCACTTGAATCTCACACTCAGGATGGTAATCCGTACAGACACAATACCGGATTAAACTGGGCGGAAAATGGAAACTATGTCTGGATTTATATTTGTGAAGATGAGCTTCGTCAGGAATGGAACAAAAGAAGCAGTCTTAGTTATGATGGAAAGGATAATCTCGGTCAGTATCTGAAATTTACTCTTATCCGGTACCTGACTTCAAAAGGCTTTCGTAAAGATGCAGTAGGAGTCAGACAATTGGACCAGGTTGACATTCAGGCGGTGGAAAATGGAGTGGCGAATTATATTTTTTTAAATAAATATAGTCTCTATCCACGCGTATATCAGATAATATGGGAACTCGACCATTACAGGCAGGGGAATAATCCCAGTGGTCATTCTGTGGCCCAACGACTGGAATATCTGAAAGCCTCTACCTTTATTATTAAACATAATTTTATTATTGGAGTTGGAACGGGTAATGTACAACAGGAATTTAATAACTATTATGCTTCCAGTGATAACCCGCTAAGAGTGGAATTTAGAAGACGGGCACATAATCAGTTTTATACCTTTTTTATAACGTTTGGTATAATTGGTTTCACGATCTTCATTATCGCCCTGATTTTACCTGTTTTTATGGAAAAACGCTGGGGAGATTATTTGTTTTTGTGTTTTGCTATTATTGGCTTTTTATCCATGCTAAATGAAGATACTCTCGAGACTCAAACCGGGGTTTCATTTTTTATGTTTTTTTATTCCTTGTTTCTTTTTGGGAGAAATAAGTTGGAAAAAAATAAAGTTCAGCATAAAGACATTTAAGCGCAAAGGCGCCAGGGCGCGAAGTTTACGCGGTTTGGGAAGGATATAGATTAAACCCAAAGGAGAAATTCTTAGAACAGAAAAAATGAAATCCTCATGCACTGACGTACACAATTAAGGATATAGAAATACATGAGGGTTCTCCCGCTCAAGCGGGACAGGCTATGTGAAACAACATAATATACAATAACATAATTCAAATATTTTCGAATGAATGAAAAATTTATGAAGCTGGCAATTCATGAGGCCGT
>CAYGFI010000183.1:0-8913 GCA_964349045.1 uncultured Chitinophaga sp. | reverse complement strand
ACTCTCCGAATTGTTAATAACTGCCCAATTTTATACTATTGCTGAATAGTTACAAGTCTCCGGACGGACGATTATCGATTGTTTTTGGAACATTCGTGGATAACCAGGTTACTGGAGAAGGTGGACAATTGGTCTATTCTGTCACTTTTCAGGAACTGCCACTTATCGACAGATCGGCTTTAAGTTTAGAATTACAACATCAAAAACCTCTGGGGGAAGGTGTTAAAATTATTAGTACAGAAAAAGCCAGTTTTGATCAATCGTATGAGCTTGTTGCAGGCAAAACGAGCTTTGTCCATGATCAATATAATGCATTAACGATTCATCTTCAGGAAAATGAAATTCCGGCACGCAAACTTATAATTGAAGCCAGGGCTTACGATGACGGGATCGCTTTCAGGTATATTGTTCCTGAACAATCTGGTATACACGAATTTCGATTATCCAGGGAAAGGACAGAATTTAAAATCAGCAAGGACGCAATTACCTATGCACAAATCCTTCCAAATTTCATTCACAGCTATGAAAGCGAATATATTAAGCTCCCTATCTCTGCATTTTCTCATCAGGGTAGTATTGTGAACGATGCACTGATCGGGTTGCCATTGTTAATGGAAGTTCCGGGTGTGGCATGGCTGGCTATCAATGAAGCAGATATGCATGGCTATAGTACAATGTATCTTACAAATCTTTCCCGAGATTGGGGCGGACATTGGCTTGAAGGCCTGCTTGCTCCCCGGTTTGAAGACACCAGCGTATGTGTTACAGGATCACTTCCACTTATTTCTGCATGGCGGATACTCCAGGTAAGCAATGAACCGGGAAAATTAATTGAATCCAACATCCTGACCAGTTTAAATCCCGGGAATGTCATTGAAGAAACTTCATGGATAAAACCGGGAAAGCTTCATGGAACTGGTGGTCTGGCAGTATTGGACCAGAAGGGGAAAGGGCCTTTTCTACCGAAGGAATGAAGTATTATATTAATTTTGCTGCAGCGTCCGGATTTGAATATATGCTCATAGATGCAGGCTGGGCAGCCCGGGGTGACATTACAAAAATGAATGGAAGAGTTGATATACCTGAACTGGTTGAATATGCAAATCAAAAAAATGTAAAAATATGGATATGGATTTATTATCGCGACGCCCTAAGACAAATGAATGAAGCTTTTCCAGTTTTTGAAAAATGGGGTGTCGCCGGTTTGAAAATTGATTTCATCGAACGGGATGATCAGAATGGAATTGCGTTTTATTATAGTGCAGCGGAAAAGGCTGCTGAACATCACCTAATGGTTGATTTTCACGGAAGTACCAAGCCAACTGGTTTAAGCAGAACCTATCCCAACATACTGGGTTATGAAGGTGTGGTCGGCATGGAAGTATCAAAGGGAAGTTTACGAGACAATCCTGATAGTCATCTGATGATTCCTTTTACCAGACTGCTGCAAGGCTACATGGACTATACACCGGGAGGGTTTAATAATGTTACAAAAGAAGAATTTGTTCCGCGCAGTTTTAAACCTATGGTTATGGGAACGCGCGCTCACCATCTTGCAATGTATGTTGTTTATGAATCACCGATTCAAATGGTTTCAGATCATCCTGCCGCGTATGAAGGACAACCCTCATTTCAATTTATTAAGGATGTCCCTACCTCCTGGGATGAAACAAAAGTATTGAATGGGATCCCGGGAGAATTTATCACCATCGCCCGGCGCAAAGGAGATGAATGGTTTCTTGGTAGCATGACCAACTGGAATCCCCGTCAATTGGAAATACCTTTGGATTTCCTCGGTTCAGGCATATACACTTCGGAAATATATATGGATGGACCGGATTCTGACCGAAATCCAAAACATATTTTGATAGAAAATAAGACCGTGAAGAAAGACCAATTTCTCAAAATCAATCTTTCAGCGGCGGGAGGATGTGCAATACGGTTTAAAGCTGATTTTTGAGAATATAAACTCACACTTACAACCCCGGTTGAGAGAAAGCATCATAAATTAATGACATTATAGGTTCAAAATGTATAAAATAACATGAAAAATGCCTTACTAATACTGAGTATACTGCTATTTTCACAAAGCATCATATTTTGTCAGGGAGACTGGAGCATATATATTGGCAAAAAGACATATGTAAGCATAAATCATTTACCGGAATACAGGTATATTCCTGACGGGCATATTTCTGTTTTGCCTGATGGGATTGGGCAGTACATGATGTATTGGTCGGAATTCAGAAATTCAAGAACGACAGGCAATTCACAATTCCCGGAGAATCAGAAAACATTGGATCCTGTTAATCCTGTTTTTGGTGGTAGGGTGGAAAATTCAGGTCCTTCAAATGGTTATAACGATGGAGGTTCGTGGTTAATGTCGGTATTTAGGTATAACGCCGACACATTAATTGGCTTTTATCATGGAGAATCACATTGGTACCCAAGAGATGGAGATTTTACCGCATGGAAATCAATTTGTCTTGCATATTCCTATGACAATGGATATACATGGGCTGATAAAGGACAAATTGTTACGAGTAATACTCCAAAGCCGGAAACAAGAAAATGGGGAGGTGCAGGCGATTGCAGCGTTATTTGGGACCCGGATAATAAGCGTTGGAACTGCTATCACCAGGAACATAATATCAGATTGGCTGTATCCTATGACCCACTAGGGGCACCCGGTACATGGAAAAAGTATTATAATGGAGAATTTAACGAAGAGGGGCTAGGAGGCATGAGCTCTCCACTTTCAAATTTATCGGGAGTTGGGGGAGGGAATCCTTCTGTGCATTGGAATACATTCTACGAGAAATGGGTAATGATATATCATGGCTGGGATGGTGGTATTTATATTACATTGAGTAGTGATGGTGTACAATGGGATTCCCCGTTGAAGATCATTCCGAAGGAAGGTTATAACAGATGGTATCCAACAATTATTGGTGAGACAGATACAAAAGCAGGTAGATTAGCCAGGCTATATTATGCTGAATTCAATTCATCAGGAAGAAAAATGGCAGCAATGGATATTCTCTTTGATACAACCAGGTATACCTATGGTTCTATTGTAAATCCTTGGAAAACAATACAAGTTGGATCCTTTAATTTCCCGGGCAATGCTGGCATACATAATGGAGTCATAACAATAACCGGAACAACTACCAACTTAACAGAACAGAGCGATGCATTTTATTATATGTATCAAAATGTGAAGGGTAATGGAGATATAAATTCCCGGCTAGCCTCTCAAACAGTTGTGAATAACATGGCTTATTCTGGTATTATGCTGAGGTCATCGGTTGAACCCGGATCAGCCTTTATCAGTATATGTCGAAAATCACTTTCTGATTCGGTTGAAATTATTTATCGAACATCTTCAGGTCAAATTACGAATACTGAAATCATTGGAGTGAGCAAAAACTGGTTAAAAATCCAAAAAGAGGATTCCAATATTGTGTTGCTTTGTTCAGAAGATGGTATTGCATGGGATTCTGTATTTTCGGTTACTTTGGAATTATCAACAAATTTTCTCGCAGGCCTTTTTAACACTACCCATGATGAAAGTAATTTTTGTACTGCGACATTTGAAAATACTATGGTGAATCTCAGTCTTGTTTCTGCAGACATAGTAAAACCTGAAACCATTCGCATTTATCCAAATCCAGCTATCAACAAATTATTTATTCATCTGCAAAATGAAACAGATCTGTTCTCATATAAACTAATTGACATATCTGGGAAGATATTGAGGAAAGGCAAGTTGAAAGGAATGTTTTCCGAATTGGATATCTCGGATTTGCCATCCAATCAGTATTTTATTGTTCAGATATTTGAAGATAATATATACGTACAAGGTGACAAAATATTTAAAAAATGAGAAAAGTAAGTGTAATCGCAATAACCATAATATTTAATCTCCTTTTTTTACAATTAGTTAAGGCGGAAATTAAACTTCCAGCTATTGTTTCGTCGAATATGGTGTTGCAACGCAATACTACTGTTGAAATTTGGGGTTGGGCTGATGTCAATGAAAAAATTACTGTTAAAACCTCCTGGTTGAAGAAAACATTAAAAATTACAACAGATAATAATGGTACTTGGCGCATTAAAGTGAAAACAACCAATAGTAAAGACCCTCAAATTATTAAAATAAGAAGTAAAACATCGGATATCACATTAGACAACGTGCTATTTGGAGAAGTCTGGATTTGTGCAGGTCAATCAAATATGGAACAACCGATAAAAGGTTATGATGGTCAGCCAGTATTTGGTTCTTTATTAGCAATTGCTAATTCGAATAATCCAAATTTACGATTATTTACTGTTCATAAAGTGGGTTCAAAAACACCTTTACAGGATATTGAGAAGTATATTTCATGGCAACCGGCAAACCCTGAAAGTGTTTCAAATTTTAGTGCTGTTGCCTATTTCTTTGGGGAACAGTTACAAAAAATCTTAGATGTTCCTGTAGGTTTAATATTTACCTCGTGGGGGGCCAGTTCAGTTCAGGCCTGGATGAGCAAAGATGTGCTAAACTCATATCAAAAAGTCAATCTTGATGAAGTAGATATTACAAAAAATACTAATCAAATTCCTACAGCATTATTTAATGCGATGATTAATCCATTAATTTCCTATGCCATAAAAGGAGTAATCTGGTATCAGGGCGAAACCAATCGTTTAGAGCCTGATAATTATAAAAAACTTTTTCCTGAAATGGTTAAAGATTATAGAATTCGCTGGGGAATTGGCGATTTTCCGTTTTATTATGTGCAAATTGCCCCTTTTGTATATTATCGCGATAACAATGAATTTCAAACAGTTAATAATTCAGCCTTTATCCGCGAGGCTCAATTACAATGTTTGGATTTGATTCCAAATTCAGGTATTGCTATTACCATAGATGTTGGAGATGCTAATTGCATTCATCCTCCTAAAAAGAAAGAAGTTGCTGACAGATTATTATTCAATGCGCTTAACCAAACATATGGATATAAAACTATAGATTGCGCTGCTCCAATATTTGACTCTCTGGTGATAAAGGATGATGGAATCGTTCTGGAATTTAAGAATGCAGACACAGGCCTTTATTCATTTAATGAGCTGGAGGGATTTGAGATTGCAGGAAAAGATAAGGTATTTTATCATGGAAATGCAAAAATCGTGAATGATAAGGATGTATTTGTATTAAGTGATAATGTGCCTGATCCTGTGGCAGTAAGATATGCCTGGCGTAATTGGGTAGTTGGCACCCTCTATGATATAAATCTTTTACCAGCATCATCTTTTAGAACAGACAATTGGAATGATGCTACCCAAGCTAAATAACAAGAATTAGAATTGTGATTTAGCAATAAAAACAAACAACGAGGCTTTAACATTTTGTATTAGTTAGCAATGAGGTCGATAATTCGAGTACTGGCGTGACATAGGTTTATTCTTTCACAAACCTGGAGGTTTTGGAATGTAATGCCGATTTCATTTCCAGGAAATATTTGCTGGGTCTTAGCGAACACATGATCGCTGTTTTTTGTTTGAGCAAAGCAAAAAACCACTCTTGTTTCCCTACTCATGATTTTTTCAAATCTCATCCTGTCTTAAATTTCAAGCATTATATTATTCATTATATTCAAATATTTCAAACCTCTTGTCATCTAATTCCTGACTTGTCCGCCCTTTTAAGCCAAAAAAATATCAGTGTTGTATATCAGGTGGTTACGTTGAAAAAATCTTAAATTTACCGCACTAAGGCAAATTTATGCTACATATTAGGGTCGTTAATACAGCATCTGGGGCTAATGCAGTTCAAGTAATTTACTACTAGAATCGCAAGCGTTTTATATTTAAGCATATCGGTTCTGGGAGTAGTATTAATGAATTGGAGACGCTGAAATTGGTTGCCAAGGATGTTATTAAAAACTTTGATCCAGAAATGCCTTTGTTTGAAGATGCTAAGCTTGATAATCTCCTGTATCTGGACAAGACCGAGTTTTTGGGTGTGTATTCTACTTTTCTCTATGAGGTAATCTCTGGTTTGATTTCTCAAGTAGGTCTGGATAGGATAGGGAAACAATTGCTGCTTGATCTAGTAACCATTAGGATTGTAGAGCCTACCTCAAAACTACGTTCTATTGAGCTTTTAGAGAGTTATTTTGGGATTAAGCATAGAAGGCAGAGCTATTACCAATCTACTCCGCAATGGCTTCTTCTGAAGGAAGAAATTGAGAGTATTGTTGTGGATTTTGCCAAGAGCAACTATGCCTTCAATTTTGACCTGCTGTTTTACGATGTGACCTCTTTATATTTTGAAACATTTGAGGAAGACGAGCTACGAAGAAACGGCTTTTCCAAGGACAACAAATCACAGCAGCCGCAGATTTTGGTCGCCCTGATGGTTACCAGAGAAGGCTTTCCTATAGCGTATAGTATCTTTTCCGGTAACACCTTTGAAGGTCATACAATTATACCTGTGGTAAACGCATTTATCAAGAAACACGCAGTACAAGAGTTTACTGTGGTTGCCGATGCAGCAATGATAAGCGCTACTAACATACAGGAGCTTTTGTCAAATAATATTAACTACATTGTTGGAGCAAGGCTGGGCAACCTATCCAATGATTTGATTGAACAAATCAATGGCTGCATTACCAGGGAGGACGGGGAAAGCATCAGGATAAAAACAGATAATGGGTATTTGATTTGTGCTTACTCTTCGATTCGTTACCGAAAAGACAAGTATGAGATGGAAAAACAAATTGAGAAGGCTCGGGCCATTATCGAAACTCCCTCAAAAAGTAAAAAGGTAAAGTTTATCAAAACTACTGGGGAGAAGGTAGTGCTTAATCAGGCCTTAATTGAGAAATCAAAAAAACTGCTGGGAATCAAGGGCTATTATACCAACCTGGAAGAGAATCTCACAAGTAACCGGACAATCATCGAACGTTATCACGAACTATACAGAGTGAAGCATGCCTTCAGAATATCGAAGTACGATTTACAAACAAGACCCATCTTTCACTTCAAGGAAGATCCTATAAATCTTCATATCTTAATCTGTTTTATGGCACTGGTGGTGTCAAAGCACATTGAATTGGCTACAGGAGACTCTGTTAGAAAGTTTATAACGGAGTGCAAAAAGGTTACAGATGTCCGGATGCTTAATAAAATAACAAACAAAGAGACAAGAATAAGATCAAAACACAATGAGAAGACATTAGAATACATCAAATCTCTGAAAATGCCGCACTAAAGTGGACAAGTCAGGACTCCTCATCATTTTTGATGGAGAGTTTTTTTATACTGATAAGACCCAGGACCCATTATTTTCAGCTTTGTAGGTACGGAATTGTATTGGAATTTGCGGGTAGGCTTCTGTAAAAACATTATAAAACTTAGGTTTATAATTTTGGTTTTGAAATTTACATTCAATAGCAAATCCGGATTCCAAACCATTCAAAACAACAAAATCAACTTCATTGCCATTAATGGTCCGCCAGTATCTTAAATTATCAGAGCTGTATTTTTCAATTAATCGCAAATACAAGTAATTTTCGAGTAATGCACCCTTGTCTAAACGGGTTTCTATATGCTGAAACTGATTCAATAATACATTTCTTAAACCCAAATCATTGAAATATATTTTTGGCATTTTAGTTAATTCCTTTCGCATGTTCCTGTAATAAGGCCTTAACAGACTGATATGAAAACATTTTTGCAATACATAAAGATAATTGTTTACTGAAGTTGTGGATAAGCCCAACGTTTGAGAGATTTCATTGACATTCAATAAATTTCCGGTTTGTTCTGCCAGGATTAAAAGCAGATTGTAAAATTTTTCCTGATTCTGAATATTTGCTTCTGCAATATCTCGTTTTATGTATGAATTTAAAAGTTCTTTTAACAAGCTTAACTTTTTTTCGTTTTTTTCTGCCAGAACCACTGCCGGAAAACCACCATATGTCAGATATTCGTCAAAATAATTCGCTATTTCAATCCTTTTAGAAGATAAATACCTATTATTTCTCCTTATTTCCTGTAGTTCCTCATTTAATAAATTGTTAGCTGTTTTAAACAATAAAAATTCAGTGAAACTCAGGGTTGAAAGTTCAAAAAGTTGTTTTCTGCCTGCCAATGAGTCTTTAAATTTGGTATCGATATAAAAAGCGCTGCTACCAGTTGCAATTATTTTGAGATTACTGGAAAATTTATCATAAATAAACTTCAGAAAATTTGTGGGGTTTTGCAGATATTGGATTTCATCAAGCAAAACATAAATTTTTTCTGTGTTTTGTGGTTTTGGTACATATGAAAATAAATTTTCTGGATGATCATTTAATTTTGCAAGAACATGAAAATCTTCAAGACTGATTTCAAAGTATTTATTTTCCCTCCCAGCCAGAAAGTTTGCAATTTGTTTCAATATAGTTGATTTCCCGGTTTGTCTTGCACCAGAAATGATAATAAATTCACGATCATCGATTTGTGTAATAAGCTGTTGGTACAAATGTCTTTCAAAAAGATTCATTTCTTTTATATTTTATTTCTGGAACAAAGATAATACATATTTGAAAAGTAAAAAATACAGTGAAGAAGAAATTTTCTTAGCCGGTTTGGCAGTAAAAAAAGATCGCGGTCAGGGGTTTTATGATCGCTTTCGAGCGCGGTTGATGTTTCCCATCAACGATTGGCACGGCAGTCCAATTGGTTTTTCTGCCAGAGCTTTAAAAGAAGATGAAAAGGGCGGTAAATATATTAACACGCCGCAAACTTTGATTTACAATAAGTCATTAGTTATTTTTAATTTAGACAAAGCTAAAACCGCTATTAAAAAATTAGGCTACGCTATTTTAGTAGAAGGGCAAATGGACGCGCTATCAGCTTTTCAGGCGGGGACCGAAAATGTTA
>CAYGFI010000182.1:0-9040 GCA_964349045.1 uncultured Chitinophaga sp. | reverse complement strand
ACAAACACAATAGTATAATAATCAACAACATGGAGGTTCCATCATCCCGCTAAAATAAATTATTATATGATGAATATTTCCGCAAAATACCATGATGGTACCATGCTTCCTGTTGTTGAGGAATATTATACAATTCAGGGGGAGGGGTATTTCAGCGGACATCCGGCATATTTTATCCGTTTAGGTGGATGCGATGTCGGTTGTCCCTGGTGCGATACAAAGGTTTCATGGGATGCCTCCAAACATCCTTTTAAATCAGCTGATGAAGTTGTAATACGCGCTGCAGATTGCCTGGCAACCCTTGTTATAATAACAGGCGGGGAACCACTGATGTATAATCTGGATTATTTGTGCAATGGACTTAAAGATGCCGGAGAAGAAACGGCGCTTGAAACTTCAGGGGCTTATCCCTTAAGTGGCACCTGGGATTGGATTTGCCTTAGCCCAAAAATATATAAACCTCCTGTTTCCGGAATTTACCAACATGCAAACGAGCTAAAGATGGTCATAACGGAAGAAAAAGACCTGGAATGGGCATTTGAAAATGCGGTTCTTGTTAATCCTTCCTGCCAACTGTATCTTCAGCCCGAATGGAGCGTGTTTAGAACTATATTGCCGGTTATAGTTGCTTTTGTGAAAAAAAATCCAAAGTGGAAAATATCCCTTCAAACGCATAAATTCATGAGGATTCCGTGATTTATCTGGCAGAAGGATCATCCTTTCTTTTTGCCTGCTTTTATCAATGTTCAATTAATTTCTCCTTTAATCTGAAAGTAACATTTTCATTATACCCATGTTGTTTTCATTAATCCGCTGCATTTAGCCTATATCAATTACAACAAATATATATTCTAAAAATCAATACATTTGCGAAATACAACTCATTGAACCGTAAAATGAAATCTCACTTTATCATAATCTTCCTGCTACTTTTTTCCCTTCAAATTTTTCCGCAGGGTAACTACCATACCACCTCCAAATCTGCCCTGAAAAACTTTGAGAAAGCCATGAAATACTTTGATTCTCATGAGGATATAAATGCTTTGAAATACCTCAAAAAAGCAATTAAAACCGATAATGAGTTTATCGAAGCCTACATGATGATGGCGCAGATTTACAAAGACAGAAAGGAATTTAAAGACGCGATATATTATTTTGAAAAGGGATTGGAGGTTAATCCTAAATACAATCCTCCCGGATATCTTGTTCTTGCGGATGTTGAGTTTAACCTGGGTTTATATTCTGATGCCCTGTCACATGCCGAAAAATTCCTGGCCCTGGCAAATTTTAAAAATGTTAGTGGGGAAGATGCCCTGAGTTTTATTGATAATTGCCGGTTTGCGCTCGAAAGCTATAACACCCCTGTTCCTTTTCTGCCCGTAAACCTGGGTGATTCCGTTAACTCAGAAAAAAATGAATACTGGCCTTCCCTGAGTCTTGACGAAGCAAAGCTGATCATTACAGTTCTTGATCCGGTTAATCCAAACATGACTTCCCAGAATATTAAGGTTCAGGAAGATTTCTATGAATCTTTAAGATTACCTGATGGAAGCTGGGCTAAGCGGAGAAATGTTGGTCCGCCATTAAATACAAATGATAACGAAGGAGCCCAGACTATTTCTGCAGATGGCAGATTTTTGTATTTTACCGCCTGCAACAGGGAAGATGGCGCCGGTAAATGCGATATTTATTTTTCAGTTAATGAAAATGGTTTATGGTCGGTTCCGGTAAATCTCGGCTATCCAATAAATTCAGCCTATTCCGAAAAACATCCCTCAATTTCGCCCGATGGTCGAAGGTTATTTTTTGCCAGCGACCGGCCCGGAGGATTTGGGGGATTGGATATATGGATGTCAGGAAGGCAGGGTAGTAACGCGTGGTCTTTCCCTGTAAACCTTGGTGAAACAATAAATACTCCGGGGAATGAGCAATCCCCTTTTATTCATCCCGATAATCAAAGTCTGTATTTTTCTTCTGAAGGACATCAGAATATGGGAAAAGATGACATTTTTATTTCCCGGCTCGACTCAAATAACAAGTGGACAAGGGCATTTAATCTGGGCTATCCGATTAATACATGGAATAATGAAGTCGGCTTGTTCGTGAACGCGGCAGGGGATAAGGCATATTATGCAAGCGACCGCCTGAAAGACAAAGGTCTTGATATTTACGAATTCCCATTGTACCCTGAGGCTCGTCCGATCCCGGTTTCTTATATGAAAGGACGTGTTTATGATGCCCGGACCTGGAAAGGAATCGAAGCAATTTTCCAGCTTATTGATCTTCAATCAGGTGATCTTGTTATGCAGTCATCCTCAGCTCCGGGGGAGGGTAATTATATGGTATCGTTACCGGCAGGACGTAATTATGCTTTAAATATATCCAAACCGGATTATCTTTTCTATTCTGATAACTTTTCCCTGGCTGAAATTCATAAACTTAACGATCCCTTTCTTAAAGATGTTCCGCTAAGTCCAATCAGCAAGGGAGAGAAAGTAATTCTTAAAAATGTGTTTTACGCCTTTGACTCTTTCACTGTTCAACCTGAATCACAAACCGAACTTAATAAGATCATTGAGTTTCTGACACTCAATCCAAATGTGAAGATTGAAATCAGCGGACATACAGACAATGTTGGAAATAGTCAATACAACCAGGTTCTATCCGAAAAAAGAGCAAAATCGGTTGTGGATTATCTAGGTGAAAATGGAATTCAGATCGATCGTTTGTCATATAAAGGTCACGGCTCATCAATACCAATTGATACAAATGATACAGAGGAAGGACGGGCGATTAACAGGAGAACAGAATTGAAAATTGTTAACTAATTGAAAATCAATGCCATTTTAAGATTCGCCATCCTTTTTTAAGAGCTTCTTTTTTAAGTTTTCTGTCAGGATTGATACATACAGGTATGCCTACAGTATCAAGAGCAGGAAGGTCTCCAATTGAATCCCCGTAATACCATGAATCACCAGGATCAACAAGGTTCAGCTTACAATAATTCAAAAGTTGCACAACCTTCTCATTTCCATAACAAAATCTACCCTCCGGTCGCCCGGTATAAACTCCATTTTCAGTTTCGAGAAAGGAACAAATAATATCATCCATCTTAAGGTAGTCCGCAACAATTTTACAGACCGGGAGAATGGCAGATGAAAGAATTACCACTTTTCCCCCTTTTGATTTATGAAATTTGATTTCCTCTGCAACTTCATCATAAATAGAAAGTAGGATATGATTTCTGAATAATTCTACAGATAATTCATTCATTTGCTTCTCTGAGACTCCTTTCATCCAACTTACCATTGAATTAATGATGCCTGTTGTTTCCCTGAGGTTGAACCTGTATAAAAGGGAAAGGTAAATTCCCTTGAAAAGATCGGTCCGGCTTAGGAGTTTATGTTTGTAAGCCTGTTTAATTAATGTTTTGCCGCTGTTAGTTTTAATAATTGTGCGGTCGAGGTCAAAAAAAGCAATGTATTTTTTTGCAGTATCTTTATTATTTAAAGAAATGCTTTCCATCTGGATTGTATATGGTATTTAGCGCTTCCGGAAGAATTTTAACCTCAAATTTTTTGGAGAAGTATAGTTCTCCATCAACATGAAAGGGTACTTTTTCTGTAAATTCAAGATTAATAGCGGGAGTCTGGTAATAATTGACTTTATTATCAGCTATGTGTTTTCCTTCAGGAACTTTAAGTAGAATTATGAATCTTTGAAGCAGGTTTAACTTTTTTATCATGCAAATATCAAGTAATCCGTCATTTGCAAATGCTATTGGCGTAAGGAAAAAACTACCTGCAAACCTTCTCCCGTTGGCAATAGTGTTAATAAAACAATCTGTTTCATGGCTGCCTGACTCATCAAAAACCGTCATTCTTTTTTCTCTGAAAAATAAAAGGGTTTTTACAATATGCCAGATGTATTTATTTTTTCCACCCCTTTTCACTTTTCCGGGTTCGGTATAATTTTCAGCGGCGACCTGGGCATCGAATCCTAATCCCATTCCGTTAAGAAATATCATTCCATTGCATGATCCCGCATCCATGGAAATGGTCGAACATTTAAAAAAGTTGTTCCAGTCATTTTCTTCAAACCGGTTGGGAAACCCTAATATCTGTATGAAATCATTTCCGGTTCCTGCCGGGATTAATCCTGCAGTTACATTTTTATTATTAATTAACGGTCGCGCAATTTCATTAAATGTGCCATCACCACCAACTCCAATGATAAATTTGAATCCCCGCTCAAGGTACTTTTTGGCTATTTCAGTGGCATGCCCGCTTTTTTCAGTGAAAACAATTTCAGCATCAATATCATGTTTTTTAATCATCTGTTCCAGTTTTGGAACAACGGTTTTAGCAAATCCGTTACCTGCAATAGGATTAACTATAAATACCCAGTTTTTTTGATTTTTCCCCATTTTATTTGAGATGTTGAATTTATTTGTTTTCGGATTACCAATATTCAGACGCTAATCATATGATGGTAAAAATGTTCATATATTATTCCGCAAAAAATGTAGTTACTGAGTTTTTGGGTGCATTATAAAAAATTTCGCCATTTATAACATCAAACGTTCCAACTTCTTTGTATTCCTCTGTCTCACCATCTGTTCGAAAAGCCATGAAAATCTTACTCCTTGTTCCATTTACATCAATAACAACCGGTTTTTCATGATTGCTTGATGTGTTAATAATAATGAATGCATCCGGGTTATCGGTATTATTCGATGAGAATGCGATTACAGGTATTTCGCTATCCATCGACATGGTATATGCCACCGCGGTACCAGGCTGTCCGGCACGTGACACTTGTTTATAAAAATAATAACCGGTTCGTATTAAGTATGTCCCATCTTCGTTTACAGTAATAGCGCAACCCGGGTTTGGATCGCCTCCGATCCAAAGAGGTGGACGCTGCATCCCTGCCCAGGGAATAATGGCATTAACCTCCGCTTCATAAATGTTACCCCAGATTTCTTTAACAAATTTTGCATCCATATTACTCCATGATGTAGAAGTACACCATGCATGAATATCAGGTCTTTTGCTTCTGACCTTAGTTAAGCCGTTAGGGGTATGATTTCCATACCAGCGATTTTCATAGTTTCCTGAATAAAAGCCATGAGAGGTAACTATCCCAAGGTTATTTAATGCAATTTTATCCTGTGCCAGTCTGTCTGCATAACCCCAAAAACTGAAACGGTACCAATTTGTCGGTTCACCATTCGTGACCCAAACATCTTTTAAACCAGCTTTATCCAACATGAGTCGGGTGAATTTCAGAAAATCTATAACCTGATCTGTAGGCCAATAAAGATTATAGTCGTGACCTTTTCCAATATTACCTTCTTTACCATCCCATGGCCACCGCTCCCAATCTTCACCTTCGTTGTGCAACGAAATGTATTTAACCGGTAATTGCTCCTTCTCCTTTAAGAATTTTGTCCAATTTATCAGGTAATTTGCCAGATCAATTTTATTAGCAGGATCAAGGTCCCTTCCTCTGAGAATTTTTTGCATTGTCATATATGCCGGTGGTCCGTACAAAGTCGTAATTATTGTTAAGTTTCTGCCATCAAGACGGTTTTTTTCAAGTCCTGAACAAACAAACATCCGCATATTTTTTGTAGTTGATTCATGGTCATACACACCACCGACTTCTTTTTGTTGAAAAGGATCAAGAAACATTTTTATTATTCCAACCTTTAGTCCGTTTTTACCAAAAACAAGATCGATTATTTCAGCACGGGATTGTTCATTCATGAGGCTGAAACCTCCATAATCCGTAGGGTATTTATCGTAGTCCGTTGTTTGTGCTGTCTCAACATAGTTGAATCCAAACCCATCCCAGGTTCTGAGCTTTCGAGAAAAGTCAATGGTAACAGGACAGCCCCTGAAAACTGGATATTGAGCATAAGTACTTTGAGCAATCAGCATTATGCTGATACATACAATGGTGTGAAGGTTATTTTTGTTCATAATACGATATTCTGAATTACTGTTCCTAAAAAATTGCAAATATTTTCCAAAATAATTGCCTGAGCTAATGATAATCAGACTCAATTATGGTCTTTACGGTTTCAATTATATCGCTGTCACTTTTTTTTATCAAATCTGCTCTTTTCAAGGGTTTATGAATGATTACCTCTAAGTTTGAATCGAAATTAATAAAGGACCGGTTTTTAGGTTTAAGCAAATAAAAACCATTTAAAGTAACCGGCAAAATTTCCAAATCGCCTGACCTGAAGAGGTAAATAAAACCCTTAAAAAAGGGGGCTATTTTGCCATTCAGAGTCCGGGTACCCTCAGGAAAAATAGCAATGGTTTTTGTTTTTGAACTAATGGAAAGCTGCTCCATCATCTGTTTAGTATTCGTATAGGTGGGCTCCTTAAAGGGGATATAATTTATCATTTTCAATATTTTCCCGAAAACAGGTATTTTCAGTAGTCGTTCATGTCCAAACCAGGAAACATCAGGGTAAAACGACATAATCGCCATTATATCAAACAGGCTGGAGTGATTGGCAACCAGTATATACCTGCTGTCTTTTTGAATATTCTCATGTCCGGTTACACGAAACTTCTTTCCTATAATCAGAAATACTCCTTTTGCCCAGGTTTTTGAAAAGAAACTTCTTGTTTCTTTCGGATTCAACCAGCTGAAGATTAAAAAACAAAAGACTATTACGGCAGTAAAGCCATATAGCAAACCAAATACAGGAATTGAAATAATCGAGTAAATTCTTGAACGCATCTCATTTATTTTTCAAACAGGGAAGAAATATAACTAATTTTTAGCTTAAAAGTTCTGATTGTTGTTGTGCGAATAAATAACTTATTAATTTTACCGGAATTAACTTAAATAACTGGTATATGAAAAAGTTCAGAATATTATGCAGTCTTTCAGTCTCAATTGCTCTATTCCTCTCTGCATCTGTATTTTCCCAGTCGGGGTATACATTTTCAGATATTAAAAGACTACCGGCAACCCCTGTAAAAGATCAGTACCGCTCAGGAACCTGCTGGAGTTTTTCGGGTATTTCTTTTTTCGAATCCGAACTACTCAGGATGGGTAAAGGTGAATATGATCTATCCGAAATGTTCCCGGTGAGAACCTGTTATGGTGAAAAAGCACAAAAATATGCCCGTATGAACGGTACTATTAATTTCGGGGGAGGAGGAGCATTTAACGATGTTACAATGTCTATCAATAAGTTTGGAATTGTTCCTGAAGAAGCTTATTCCGGACTTAACTACGGGAAAGACAAACACGTACACAGTGAGTCTGATGCTGTTTTTAAAGCTTACATGGATGCTGTAATTAAAAATTCAAATAAAGAATTATCAACTGCCTGGTTACCTGCTTTTCAGGGTATGCTTGATGCGTATTTTGGTAAATACCCGGAATCATTTTCTTATAAAGGGAAAACCTATACTCCAAAGAGTTTCGCTTCTGAATTAGGTCTGAATATGGACGATTACGTTATGATATCTTCCTTTTCTCATCATGAATTCTATAAACCTTTTATTCTTGAAGTACCTGATAACTGGGGCTGGGGAGAAGTGTATAACGTTAAAGTTGATGAATTATCGCAAATCATCGATTATGCTGTTGAAAAAGACTACACAGTTGCATGGGCCTGCGATGTAAGCGAAAAAGGTTTTAACTGGAAAAACGGATTAGCCGTAGTGCCTAGTGAGGATATTGCTGATCTCGACGGACTCGAGAGAGCCAAATGGGATGAACTGGCCCCCAAAGAAAAAGCTGATCTTTTCTTTGATTTTTCAAAAATACGCAGGGAAAAAGTCATTACACAGGAAGTCAGACAACAGGCATTCGATAACCTTACAACTACCGATGATCATGGGATGCACATTACAGGAATTGCAAAGGACCAGGACGGTACGAAATATTATATCGTGAAAAACTCCTGGAATATAGATGGAAACTCATATAAGGGCTATATGCACGCGTCTGAAGCATTTGTTAAATACAAAACAACCTCAATCCTCGTTCATAAAGAATCTGTTCCAAAAGAAATCAGAAAAAAACTTGGAATCTGATTGTACTTATAATTTTTGTATATCATTGTTTTTCATAAATAGAGTTACACAATTTTATAATTCATAAAATTCTGTTAAAAATAACCTTACTCAAAACATTGTGTTGGTTTTAATGTTTCCTGCTTAAACATAAAAATCTTAAACAAAATGAAGAAAAGTCTATTTTTAATAGGATTGGTTGTTGCTCTCGTTTCATGCCAGAGCAAACCATCTGCTGAGAGTGCCGGTGCAGGTGATGCACAAAATGCTGCTGTTGGTGGTAGCTCAGAGTTTAGTCTGAATACCACTTCCAGCATTCTTAACTGGAAAGGTTCAAAACCGGGCGGAACCCACAATGGAACAGTTTCAATTATCGAAGGTAAACTCGGCACTGAGAGTGGTAAAGTTGTTTCCGGTACTTTTACAATCGACTTAAATACCATATTAAATGCTGATCTTACTGATGCTGAAATGAATGGTAAATTGGTCGGCCACCTGAAATCTGCAGATTTCTTTGATGTTGCACAGTTTCCGACTGCAAAATTCGAGCTTGTTTCTGTTGAGGAATTACCAGCATCAACTCCTGCTTCTGCAGATGATTTTAAAGCTTCTCATCAGATTACCGGCAACCTTATTATGAAAGGAATTACCAAAAGCATCAGTTTTCCAGCTAGGATCGAAGTTACCGGATCTGTAATAAAAGCAGTTTCCTCTCCTTTTGCTATCAACCGCACACAATGGAACGTAAATTATGGCTCCAAATCAATTTTTGCTGAGTTGAAAGACAATTTCATTAACGATGAAATGATCATTTCCCTCGACCTGACATTTGATAAAGTACAATAGAAAATTTCATTAAAAAGCTTAATCCCCTGGAAATTAATTTTTTCCGGGGTTTTTTTACTCATGGAAGTACCTCCGTACCCCGTTACCTGCAATATCTCCTAAACATGTAACTCCGTAACTCCGTAACTCCGTAACTCCTCAAT